>CALMKG010000553.1 GCA_937867175.1 uncultured Propionibacterium sp.
GACATCACATCGTAGCGGGGGCAGGATTTGAACCTGCGACCTCTGGAATCGCACGGGGCGATTCCGAGTGCTACCGAACGTTGCGGGAAACAGCCGAATCGCTTGTGCTGACGCGTAATCCGCTGTCTCTGACCCTCCCGACTGTACCCGGTCGCTACCGGTCCGACCCGACTGAATCCGGAGGGTAAGTGGTGGGCGATCGAGTCCCACTTGACCTGGTCGCCAACGAAGGAGTCATGCGGAGTAGTGGGCCGCCCTGCGACCGATGCACGCCATCACCATCGCCATGATCCATCCAACCACTGTCCAGCCTAGGAAGAAGCAAAGCAGTCCAGTCGCCGTACTGTTGGTGGAGCGGCGTGTTACGGCTACGGCCCATGGCAACATGTAGCCGACCGTCAGCACGGTCAGTATCCATGCGATCGTCACGACCATCTGACCCGTCTTCTGGGGCGCCGTTCCGAAGGCATGCGCTGGGGCCACGTGCCATGCCGGTTGGCCCAGTGGCTCTTGTGCAACGTTCCATGCCGCGCCGTTCCAGTGTCGGAGTCCGTCGGGCGTGGAGTACCAGCCGGGCGGTGCACTTAACGACGGAGCCAGGGGGCCGTGGACAGTCGCGGTCTTAAGCTCCGCAACTCGACGCCGACGATCCTTGATGTGTGAGTAGGCCTTAACTCCAGCGAAAATGCCCGCACCTACTGCGGCGATTGCGGCGAGGTCGCCCAGGGACAAGTCAACGTCGTTGGCTGTCTGCGATTCATCTGCATCCTCGCCATCTTCGTCTTCGTCGCCCTCTCCATGGGGCACTTCGAACGCGAAGTCATCGTGCTCGTTGAAGCTGGTGGGGTGTGCGTACCCGTCCCGAACCTCGAACATCGGCAGCCCGAAGTCATCCCGCTCGTTGAACGTAGTCGGGAACACCTCCGACCCTCGGATCTCGAACACAGGCAGGAAGTCCTCGAAATCGTCGGACACAAGGGGATAGACCTCTGTCCCGCGGACCTCGTAGCTGTTGTACCCCACAGGAGCATTCTGCCCGCTAAATCGTTCTCGGTGCCCGGTTCAGGGATCGATCCCAGGTCCCGCCCGCTACAGCCCCAAGTTCCGACTGGTCGTGGTCGCCATCGCTTCGGCGGGGCGGATGTAGTGGTGGAGCAGGGTTCCGAGATCACTGTGACGGGTCTGGGCAGCGATTCGGTCAATCGGGACACCGTTGACGGCGGCGGCGGTCGGTGGGCTTGTCGGCGGGGCGCGACGCGCATGATCCGGCGCAGCCCACGGCGCACACGTCGTACGACGACGTCGGCGGTCGGGTCGGACAGGCCCTCCTGGTGGTGCCGATGTGCGATGCCGGAGCAGTATCCATCGAGGGTCCCGAAGGTGAGCCCGGTCTCGGCCCGCTCGGTGAGGTACGCGGCCAACCCTTCTTCCCCGCGCCCAAGGCTCCAAATGGAACACCGTCGCCGCGAGTCCGTCCGGCCTGCAGACCGCTGCAAGGTGAGCAGCAGGCGGCCCGCCAGACGGAAAACTTCCCTGTGCCCCCTCCGCGAGCTCGACGAGGTCGCCTACCTACGGTTCGCCAGCGTCTACCGATGGGTTCGAGTCGGCCGACGACCTCGAGACCGAGATCGCGATGCTCCGCGGCGAGTCGTGGGATTAACCCCGTACGGACGCCACCAGGAGGACAAGGAGCCGCCAGCCGGAGTGTGCCGGGACTTCAGCATCGACAACAGCGCGCAGAACGACACGGGTCCCGGGCCAACACGCCTCTGAACTGCGGTTTTGCGGGTTCGGATTGGCCGAACGAGTTCCGCAGGCGGCGCGACCGACAACTCCGGAGAGGACTGGTCGAAGTACCAGTAGACGCTAGTGCTGTCCGACCTCCATGGTCCGCGGCGAAGGGGTGAGACCAGGTGACTGGACAGCAGAACGAGGGTGGGACCGTGAAGGAGATCTTGTGGTTGGTGATCATCGCCAGCGGCTCGACGAGCACCGGCGGCGCGATCGCGCGCGCCTTCGACCCGACGACGGTGCCGAAGGCGCTCGTGGTGGCGATGTTCGTCATCTGCCTGCTCTCATGCGCGGTCAGCATGGCGATGGCGACCTTCCTGGAGGTCCTCACCACCCTCGGCGAAGAGCGGCGCCGGGACCACGAGGCCGGTCTGCCGCCCCGCTCCGGGTGGCTTCGCCGCGGACACCAGCCATCGGCGCCGACACCACCGCCCGAGCCGCGCGAGCTGGCCACCGTTCCACCCGCGTGCCCTGACCCGACCACCTGACCCAGATCCGCCACCGTCGCCACTTCGCGCGCGTGCCGGCTCCCCACCTCGGCCGGCACCAGGCATGGTTTGGCACATGCCTGGACGGAACTGCGTACCCCAGGGGAACCCGACCGAGATGCTCGAGACCCTCTCGATCCTGACCACCGACATCGACGAGCTACGCACGAAGGTCGCCTCCGGCGCGGCAACAGAGGCCGACGCCCTCGACCGTGCCCTCCGCGGCCTCCAGGAACTCGCCGGCGTCCTCGAACCGGTCGTCCGGTTCTACAAGCAGAAGATGTAGCCCGCGGCCGTGTGTCAGTCGCGGAGAATGGCGAACCGCCGTACATGGCCACCCATGCCACCGCGGCGCGAGATCTGCCCGACCCGGGACACACTCAACCCGGTCGCCTCCGCGATCCGCTCCAGCGTCCACCCCTGCTGACGCAGCTGCCGAACCGCATCCTGACGCACGTCGGCAACAGCTTCGAGCTCGAAGTCGAGCTGCGCGAAGAAATCGTTCACCGCCCGCACCACAACCTGGGAGTCCCCCAGCCCTGCGAGCCGCTCGACCTCCGCCGCCAGCGCGGCCTGAAACTCCGGGGAGATGTCACCCGGACGGGACCCGGCACGACGACGAGGAGGCACACCCGCACTCGATCGTTTGCAGAGGTCTGCAAGAAAGTCGGCACGCCGGTCGCCGCCCGACCCAGTTGCAGAGCACTGCACGAACGTCGTCCGAATCGCACCCGCCGAGCTGGCTGACAATCGGCCTCCGTGACCGGCATCCAGGAGGACAAGGCACGCAATCATCGCCGCACTCGACCACCAGCGCGTCGTCTCCTTCGACTTCCACCAACCCACCCGCTCGGCGACGCGACACTCCACATCCCCGACGTCCCCACCCCAGGGCGGCTATCGACGTAGCGTGTGTCCTGTCGCACTTTCCGTGTGCGCAGCCATCCCGAATTCGTCCAGACCGGGGACGCCACGGACCATCAGCTGCAACACGCACCTCAAGTCCGAACGGGCCCGACCCGGCCGCCGCAACCTCGGTCTTGTCGGTCACTTTTCTGGCCTGCGGAGCATGCCCAGAACAGTCCTCGACGAGGCTCTGCGGCGCCGCCTGTGACACGCCGAGAACCCGAGCTGTTTGCACACGCCACCGGCATCTGTCACCGTTACTGCAGGCGGAAGAAGTGCGCCCGCAGCCCAACCCCGACACCGACCCGGTCGGGGTTTTCGCGTTCCACGGTCCAATTTCGGTGCGGTGGCTAGAACCTGCAACGTTGCAGTGTCACGCAGATACCGTTGGACCCATGAGGGTCTGGGAGCTTGCCGAACAGCTGCGGATTCCGGCCTTAGCTGTCATCGACTTGCTTCGCGCCGAAGGCGAGCACGTCACCAGCCACCTCAACCACGTCCCCGGCACCCTCGTCCACGTCGTGATCGCGAACGCTCCCCGGCCGTCGAAGACCGACGCCGACTACGAACCCCAGCCACCCACCAAAGCCGAGCTCGCCGAGTGGGCCCGCTGGCGCGCGGAGCGTGACGCCGAAACCCGACGCATGCGACGCCGACGCCCGGGCCCGCGACCCGTCACTCTCAGCCAACACTGGGACGGTGACGACGACTACTACGACCCTGACGAGGACTTCCGCCGACAAGACGAAGCCAGCACCCGCGACATCACCTTCTACGCCGGCGTCAAAGCAGCCACCGTCCGCCAGTGGGTCAAACGCGGCTACATCACCCCGATCCGCAAAGAACGCGGCTCCCACGTCTTCAACACCAACGACTTCCTCACCGCCCTCAACGCCATCCAGCGCCGCCGCAGCTACTCAGCTCGCCCCCGACGCCGACGGGCCATCCGACAACCTGCCATGGCCAACAACCAGTTCGAGAAGCTCCACCGCGTCTACCCCAACCACCTCCTCACCCTCACCCAGGCAGCCGACATCGCCGGCCTCGCCCCCGCCACCATCCGGTCCTGGATTCGGCGCGGACACCTCAAACCACACCCCAGCAGCCGACCACGAGCCACCAAGGTCACGGTCGCCGCCCTCCACAACGCCATTCACCGGCGCTGACCCGAAAGGAGACCAACCCCAGGCGTAACGAACCGCGCCACCAACCCAGGCCCGCCCACAGCGGGCCTTCTTCATGCCCAAAGAAGGAACCACGTGAAGAAGATCAACGCGTTCGGCACCAGCGCCGCAGCTGTCGCAGCTGTCAGCTACGGGCCGACGGCGCTGCTCCTCGTCGCGCTCCTCATCGCCGGCATCGCATGCCTGCTCCGCTGGTACGCAAACTTGAGCCCCGCTCAGTGGCGTGCCTTCGAGCGCATCGTGCGCGCCTGGCGGCAGCGCTGACAGAGCACCGGACGCGATGAGGGAACGACAGACCCGTGGGCGCTTTCAGCATTGCCCAAAATTGCAGACCTCTTCAAGCGGCCAGGGGCTGAAGCGCCCGCATGAAGCCGCTAGCGTCGAGCACGGTGCCCGCTTCGGAGACCCACCGCACCGAGATGCCGACAGCTATAAGGGCAGGTAGCGCAACGCCGCGCAACGCCGCGGAAAGTCCGGGGGCGCGATGACCCGCTCCAGGTCCGGGCTAACCGGAGGGCGATCGAGTCTTACGTCTACGCGTCGCGGGCGCGTCACTCCGCCAGTCGGGTGGGCGGCGAGTCTCGCGTGCAAGCGCAGCCTGATCGCATAGGCGGTCCGGTCACCGATCCGTTGGTTATTGCTCGGCCCAGTTGATCGGGCGCCGTCCTTGAAGCGCCCCAGGTTTGATGCCGCATCCTTGTGAGTTGGAAGGATGCGAACCATGCCGAAGAAGATCGATCCGAAGGTCAAGGAGCGCTGCGTCCGGCAGGTGCTCGAGCACTTGCCGGAGTACCCGTCGCTGACCGCGGCGGCTGAGGCAGTCGCCCGCCGCGAGGGCTTGGGCAAGGAGACGGTGCGCCGCTGGGTCTTGCAGGCCCAGATCGATGGCGGTCAGCGCCAGGGCGCGACCAGCGAGGAGCTGGCTGAGATCAAGGACCTGAAGGCCAAGGTCCGTCGGCTCGAGGAAGACAACGAGATCCTGCGCCGGGCCTCGATTTTCTTCGCCGGGGAGCTCGACCCCCGCAATCGCTGATCGTCGCGTTCATCGACGAGCTGCGGGCCGAGGGCCACGCGGTCGAGTCGATCTGCCGGGTCCTGCGCGAGCAGGGCTGTCAGATCGCCGCGCGGACCTACCGGGACTGGGCACGCACCGACCGTCGGGTCGCGGCCCGCACGATCAGTGACGCCACGGTGACCAACCAGGTCCGCGACCTGGCGTGGAAGGTCGACCACGAGGGCGTGCGCCGGATGACCCCCGAGGGTCTCTACGGGCGTCGGAAGATGACCGCGCTGGTACGACGCTCCAGCCCGGACGCGTCGCCCGGCGCAGTCGATCGGGCGATGAGATCGCTTGCCCTGCAGGGGATCCGACGCTCGAAGGGGATTCGGACCACGATCCCGGCCAAGGACGGCAAACGGGCCGGCGACCTGCTCGACCGCGACTTCACCGCCGAAGCGCCGAACCGGACCTGGGTCATGGACTTCACCTACGTCCGCACCTGGGCCGGGTTCGTCTACACCGCGTTCATCCTCGACGTGTTCGCCCAGAAAATCGTCGCCTGGAACGTGGCACCCACCAAGGCCGTCGAGCTCGTCGACGTGCCCCTGCGGATGGCGCTGTGGCAGCGCGGTCGCGAAGGCCATCCGGTCGTGCCCGGCGAGCTGATCGGCCACGCCGACGCCGGCTCGCAGTACACGTCCATCACGTTCACCGACCACCTCGCCGACGAGGGCATCCGGCCTTCGATCGGGTCGGTGGCCGACGCGTATGACAATGCGCTGATGGAGTGCGTGATCGGGCTCTACAAGACCGAGTGCATCCGCACCACGGTCTTCCACGCCGGGCCCTACCGGAGGATCGGCGACGTCGAGTACGCCACCGCCGGCTGGGTCGACTGGTACAACAACAGGCGCCTGCACAGCACCCTTGGGATGATGTCCCCAGTGGAGTTCGAGCAGGCCCACTACGCGACTCTCAACCGAGAGCCGCAACCCGTATAGGAGCGGCGGGGAACCTGGGGCGCTTCACCTAGCTCGACAAGCAGATCGTTGGCCTTGGCGAAGGTCTTCGCGGAGCGGAAGTCCGGTTGCTCCTTGCGGGCGGCGGGGTGCGGGGCCTCAACAAGGCCGTGGCGTCCGAAGTCGATGACATCCCAGCGCTTGATCTTCCGCGCCCTGGCTCCCCAGAGGACGAAGACGACTGGCTCCGGATGGGAGTTGAGTGCCTGCAAGACCGCCTTGGTGAATGGCCGCCAGCGTCGGAGGTGTCCACCCGCCTGGCCCTTCGGGACGGTGAGGCCGAGGTTCAGCAGCAACACGCCTTGCTTGGCCCAGCCTGTCAGGTCGCCGTGCTCAGGTGGTTCGTACCCGTCCTGGGTCATCGCGAGGTGGATGTTCCTCAATGAGGTAGGCAGTTTGGTACCCACCGGCACCGAGAAGGCCAACCCCATGGCCTCATCCGGATTGGGGTAAGGGTCTTGCCCGATGAGCACGACCTTGACCCTCTCGTAGGGCGTCAAGTGGAACGCAGCGAACACGTCGTGCAGCGGGGGGTAGACCTCGCCCCGGCGACGTTCCTCGCGGATGAACTGTCGAAGATCCCGGTAGTAGTCCTTGGCCCACTCGTCGTCGAGGACGCTAGGCCACGGCTGCTGGGACGTGGCCAGCGCCGCCAATCCCTCGGCCTCCTCGGGATCGGCGTCGGCGAGAAGCGCGATGGCCTCGTGGTCGGTGTTGCTCACGCCGTCGGCTCCAATCCAGGCCAACGGCCCAGGCTCATCATCAGTTCGTCGACTGCGTCTGGGAGCGATCCGATTTCGTGGCACTCGCCCCCAGGGATGACCACCAATGCCCCGCCGAAAAGCATCTCGTCGGGGTGGGCTGGATCGCGAGGGGCGACTACCCAGACCTCGTGGGTCCCGTCCCAGTGCGCGGGTCCAGCGGCCAAGCTCGAACCTTGCGCGCGTAGGTGAGCGTTGGCGATGCGCTTCGCTGCCTGATGCCTCATTCGCCAGCCTTGTGAGGGCATCGCCGCCTCCTCCGGATCTCGATCTCGTGTCCCGCTGAGACTAGAGGGCGAGTCCGACACACGAGCCTGATGTATGCCCATTTCGCTCATCTGCGTCCTTCCGAGGTCTGTGGGGTAGCTGAGGTCAAAGTCCGAGGTCGCGGCTGGTGCTCGTAGCGAGTGCGTCGGCGGGACGGATGTAGTGGTTCAGGAGCGTGCCGAGATCGCGGTGCCGGGTAAAGGGAGGGCTATCAAGTCCAGCTGCGGCTCGCAGCACCCGCGTCGCTTCGCCGCGACCGCCGATCCCTATCCCACGCGGCCGGGAGACCGTCTCTCTTTCCTGACCCAGTGCGGAGTTCGACTCTTCGACTTCGAGGTCAGGTGCCAGGCTTTGCAGAGGCCGCACCAGTAGGACCCCGTCGGAGCCTTTCGACCGCGTGACCGGCAGGACTCCTGAATCGCCTGCAACGCGCGTTCCGCGGCCCACTGGCTTGGATAGGACTTCTTCGAGCAGTCGAACACCGCGACCGTTCCTCAGGGCGCGTGCTCAACTGGCTCATATCCAGCCCGGCACGATGGGTTCGCGGCTGAAGTCGCTCGGCCCGGTTCGGAGCGTGTGTGTCTCCGACTGACGAGAGGAGGATACCGAGCAGCTCCTGTCGATGGCCAGCCCCACCGTGCACAGTCGACGTGCGTCACACCGCTGCCAGTCGGGCCTCCGAAAATGCGCCGCTGCGCGCGCATGTCCTTCCGCATACAAGTAGGAGGGTAGACATCACATGGCCAGCGGGGGCCCGGCCCCTCCACCTGGGCACAGGCAGGGTCAATCACCCGAGGTCGACCGCGCCGCCGCAATTCGGGCAGCGACCACGCTTGAGGTCGGAACGCTCACCATCCTCCCCGCACTCCGGGCACAGCCACTCAGCCCAGCCGATCCCAGCCGGGCTGAGTGGATCGACAAAGTCGTCCCAACGGTCGCTCACATCGACATCTTGGCGGTGCCCACCGACACTTGCGTCCTGTTCCCGATCCAGACCCCGCTCGGGCATTGGAAGGTCGGTTTTGCCCACCCGCGGCGGGGCGGTCACCATAATGGGGCGTCGTGACTACTACCGATGGTGTGGCGGCGAATGAGGCCCGGGTGCTCAAGGCGCACCTCGATGACGCCGTCGCGGCCCTCGGCCTGGCGATGCATGAGCGGTTCGCTCCCGGACTGAGCGCGGAGTTGGGCCGAACGTGGTTCAAACGAGTACGGCCGTCACAGGGAGCCTTCGCCGAGTTCGACTTTTCGAGCTATGCCGACTGTCTACTCGGTGACAATGAGCGGACGCGTGAACACCGAGATCTTTTTCGCCGGGTTGCTGGCAAGCGTTGGTCCGAGTACGGCACGACCCTGGAGTCCGCGAAGCGAGCGCGCAACGCCATCAGCCACCCGAACCGCCGCTTCACGCGGGGTTGGGCCGCTCAACTACTCGATGACCTCGCCGCCTTCGCCCACGCACTTGACCTCGGCCCCGCGCCGGACCTGGTTCAGCGCGCGCAGGCAGCCCGGACGGGAGACCTCGTTGATCGCGGCATTCCACATCTGGAGGGCCGGCGTGCGGCGGTCGTAGATCTCGCTACGGAGATCGAGCGGTTCGAAGAACAAAAGGCAGCGCTAGCAGAAGAACTCCGCGCCGCCGAAGCTAGAGAGTCCGAAACGGTCAAGGCCCTCGCGGCCGAGCGTGAGGAGCGTGAACGAGAGCAGGAACTGCGCCGTCGGGCGGAAGAGCGCCTGGCCTTATCTAAGGGCGATCAGTCTGAACGTGAACGGCTCGAGCGCGAGACCGCGCGTCATCAACGCACGGCCGAGGAGGCACGCAGTCGGGCCGCGGTAGCGAAGCGGGATGCGGCCTCCGCTCAAGCGGCGCGGGACGAGCTCGAACGGCGGTTCCAAGCCTCACAGGCGCAACTCTCAGAGCTGCAAGAGCAGTCGAGGCAGTTGACCGCTGAGGTTGCCCCGGCGGAAGAGCCGACGACCGTTGACCTCGAAGAACTTCGGCGCCTGATCGAGTCCATGCTCGGACGGCCCGAAGGGGCGCAGGACCAACCTGAGGCAGTCGGCGATTCGGAAGTCACTCGGGTCGATGGGGCCAGCTCGAGGCGTACGCCCGCTCGCAGAGAACTCGGTCCCGATGCCCTGGCTTATCACTCGGTGTTGCCTGGGGAAAAGTGGCCGTACGGCGCTGGCGAGCACAGCTACTCACTTCGCCCCTCGACACAAGACATCTACCACTACGACACAGACACCTGGCTCTCCGACGTCATCGGCAGGAAGAAGACCAAGAAGGTCTTCGCACGCCTCGCCGAACATCGCCCAGAGGGCGGAACTATTCGGGTCGACTCCGACGGAGACGTGAGCACACAACGCAAGGCTGGCGGAGGCCGGTTCTATCTCGGCCGCGTAACAACCGACGAGTGGTTCCCCGACGTCATCGAAGACGAGTCCGTCGACCCGAGCAGCCGACGAGCGGGCGTTCCCGGTGCTCCTGCACTTCGAACCGACGTTGGGCCCGCAACCCATTCGGTGTTGCCTGGGGAAAAGTGGCCGTACGGCGCTGGCGAGCACAGCTACTCACTTCGCCCCTCGACACAAGACATCTACCACTACGACACAGACACCTGGCTCTCCGACGTCATCGGCAGGAAGAAGACCAAGAAGGTCTTCGCACGCCTCGCCGAACATCGCCCAGAGGGCGGAACTATTCGGGTCGACTCCGACGGAGACGTGAGCACACAACGCAAGGCTGGCGGAGGCCGGTTCTATCTCGGCCGCGTAACAACAGACGAGTGGTTCCCCGACGTCATCGAGAAGTGATCGCATTCGCGGGTAGTTCGTGGGCCTGCCGTCTCACACTTTGCGACAGTGCTTGTGCAAGCAAGATGGCGGCAAGGAACGCAACCGCACAGACTTGTCGACCCAGATTCCCAGAGGTGAGGTCCACCGAACTGGCCCGGTGGCCAAGCCCGCACTCGTGAGAGGCCCATAGGCTCGAATGCCTCGCGGCTTGTCCGGCGTCAGAGGCCCAGTTCGTGGTTCGTGGGGGGCTGCCGAATCCGATGCCATGAGGGACGCGACTGACGACCCCGAGGGCTCGTCACCATCCCGGGTACCGGTCCGTCCATCGCGTGAAGGGACCGTAGTCGCCGTGGAGCCGACCTCCGGATGTGAATTCGTAGAGGAAGTCGTCGGCCAGCGTGAGGATCGTGTCGCGTCCTTCAACCTCGAAGGCGAACTCCGGGGGCAGCGCCGTCTCGCCGTGGAGCGCGCCGAGAATGTTGCCGCAGATCGCACCGGTGGAGTCGCTGTCACCAGAGTGCGACACGGACAGGGCCAGGGCGTCGAGAACCTGGGTTGGCTCGGGGTACACGAGCGAGGCATAGATCGCCATCGAAAGCGCCTCCTCTGCTACCCAGCCACCGCCAAGGGACTCGATGTGTTCAGGGCCGGGGCCCCGACGGGCGGTCTCGGTCGCCTGCTTGATCGCCTGATAGACCTCCGCGTGGCCGTGGCGAGCACGAAGCTGACTCATTACCTCATCGATCGCGCGATGCAGGTCGTCAGCGCGCATGAGTGCGCCGATGAGAACGGCCAGCGCTCCCGAAGCCATTTGGCCGGTGGGGTGACCGTGCGTGTACCCCGCCGCCTCCGCGGCCGCGTCGAACTGCCAGTCCAACGGCCACACCCACGGCGGCACAAGTCCGAACGGGGCGCTGCGCATGACGCCACCGCACCCTTTGGACGTGTTGGTTGCTTCGGCGCCGAACTGCTCAAGCTTGCGACGACCACCTCGCGGGACCTCCAGCGCGGAGAGGCACGTGTTGCCCGGCGCTCTGCGGGAGTAGAGCCACTGTTCCGCGATCAGCCAGCCGTCTCGCTCGCCGTCCGGGTGGCTCTGAAGTTGAGTGTCGAGCCATCGGTCGTAGGCGTGATGGAGGACCGCAACGGTGAATCCGAGGCCTCGGTCTTGCCGGACCGAGGCACGGATCATCCCTTCGACAGTGAACAGCGTCATCTGGGTATCGTCGGTGATGCGGCCGTAGATGCTGGTCCCGGCGACGCTCTCGGGCAGGTACTCCTTGACTCCATCCCGTCCGCATTGGGCCTGAATCCGATCAAGACTCCAAAACTCGACTGGGCCACCGAGCGCGTCGCCGATCGCGCCTCCCAGCAGGCACCCCCGGACTCGAGAGCGATAGCCCTCCAATTCCTGCCGTTCGGGAGTCTTGCCAGTCGTCATGGGGAAACGCTATTGGGAAGAACCCACAGTTCGCGTCGGAATCGAGCGATGCTGCCCATTGCTTCGAAGAGTCGTCAGTTACCGGGCGATCACCAGGTGCGCCCGTGCTGACGAATGAACTGAGAAGTGTCTTCGGCAGCCTTGCGGGCGCGCTCCACGTCACCGTCGAAGGCGCCGAGCATCGGCCAGTCCTCGCCGATTTCGGTGGCGATCTGGGCAGCGAGTCCGTCCCCATTCCCGTCTGATCGGCTGTCCAGGATGAACTCGCCCATCCACGGCACGTGGCGGGTGGGTTCACGGGCGGCGTCGACCGCGACATACGACGCGAGGCACTCAAGGCGGTCACATGCCGCGGCGTACGACTCGTCGTCGGGGATGAGCGACCTGACTGGCTCCCGTCCGTCCAGTCGCAACAGGTGGCTCGCCGGGTAGAGCCAATTGGTCGGCTGACCCCACCGCGGCATCTTGTTGAGCCAGTCGGGTTCGAGGAGCCAGATGGGGCGCAGCACGTCGGCGGCGGGTCGCGGTGTGCGGTCGTTGACCCAGGGGCGCCAACTCGGCTCAGTGAGGAGTTGGGCGAGGAAGTCCTCACGGTCGGCGGTGATGGCCACGACTCCGGCAACCCAGACAGCCAGCAGGGCCGGATAGTGGCGATAGGACTCCAGGCCGGGCGTGTAGGTGCTACCGGGTTGGCCGCGGGCCGACATGAGCCGATTGACGGTGCGAATCCAGAGCCGGTCGTTGGTTCCGTCGTCGTGGAACACTCCGGTCGCCAGCAGGTACAGCAGCGTGTCGCTCTCGGTCCGCATCGACGCCAACCACTTGTCGTAGTCGGCAAACGCAATGCTCGGTAAGTGGGTCGGGAACCGGTCGGTGTCCGCGACGTGGCCAACTACGCGGTCCGCTTCGTTCTGGAGGAGGTCCGTCACCTCAATCCGTCGCACCGGGTCATGGAGTACCCGCTTCAACCGGGCCACGGCCATATCCCGGGTCAGGGGTGGAGCAGCGAGGCTGTCCAGTGCCTCCAGCCGCGCAAGGAGGCCGGCAAACAAGTCGTCGGCCGTCACATTCGCGATGACGGCACCGTCGTGCTGCGCGATCAGCCGAGTAGCCTTCTCCGACGGTGCCGCGTAGGCGCCCCAAAACATTGGGTAACGGCGGGTCGCACGGCGCTCCAACGCCGCGACGAGCGCGTGGTCCCAGTCGGCTGACCAGCCGGACACGATCAGCCCATACTCGTCGAAGATCCTGTCCAGCAAGTCGTCGTACGCCTTGGGGTAGGTCGACAGCTCGTCGATGGTGTTTCGCTGCTCCAGGTCGAGGTAGTCGCCGTGCAGCTTCACGATGGTCACCTTCGAGTGCGCCAACGGGGTAGCCGCCAGAACCTGCTCAGGCCGGTGCACCACCTGCGGCGATATTCCGACGTCCTCCAGAGCGCGCTCCATCAGCCGGTCGAAGTTGGTCGTCAGTATCACCCGCACCGACCCGCGTGCCGCCAGGTCCGCGATTGCGCGGTGTGCCGCGGTTGGTGTCCTAGACCCTTCTTCAGGGTCGTCCTCCGACGGCTCGAAGTAGCCCGCCAGGAGGGCTTGACGGGCGGCCGACGTGCCCGCCAGCGCCGCGAGGAGGTTCGAGTAACCCAGCGGTTCGCCGTCGCCGTGCTCGGCCCACCACGCCTCCGGATGAGCAGTCGCAGCCGCGACCGCGGCTTCATCGTCCGGGCGGTTCGCAACGGCCGCCCGGCGCACCAGATCGACCACGACCTGCCAGCCCGTCGGGATACCCGCAGCCGTCGAGACGCCAGAGCCCAACAGCAGCGCGTACACACCTGGGCAGGCGTGTACGCCCGTAGCCAGCGCCACCATCGGATCGAGACCACGGCCCGGCATCACCGGCTGTCCGGACGGCTGCGTCCGTTGCTCCTCATTGACCACGACCTAATCCTGCAGGACTGCTCCGACAGATTCAGCAATCGCGAGGTCAGGCGCTGGCCGGACTCACTCCTCGATGGTGAGGTCGTCAGCAGCGTCTGGGAGTGAGACATTGACCATCTTCTGGAGGTCCTGGGTCGCGACGATTTTCGCGCGGAGCTCGGGGGCGATGTCGACGAGGTGCAGCTCCACTCCGAAGACATCTGCGGCGCGCTTTACCCAGCCAGTGATTGAGGATCGGGCTTCCTCGCTTGCGAACACGATGATCGGTCGCACTTCGGCGTGGTCCGGTTCGTGTCGAAGTAGTGCCAGCTTCAGAACGTCCTGTGCGATCTTCTTCAACTGTCCGCCCTTGAGCGTTCCCTGCCGGGCGTATGCCTCCACAGCGAACTTCCCGTCCGCGCTCCAGGCGTCCAGCTGGATGCGCACTCCACCGCTCAGCGACAACGTCCCGCCGCAGACCAGGACAACGCCGAGCTTGGCGGCCAGGGCGTCGATGATCGCGCTCTCGGCGTCCCGCTGGACGGCTGAGTCGCTCTGGTGGATGGGCATGGACGCCAACCTATGGCCGCCGCCGCCACGATGACGTCCAAACGCACCCATTCCGCCGGAGCCCAGGCTTCTGTCAGCCGCCCGCGGCATGATGGACGGTTGTTTACGTTTGGATGGCTCGGCACAGACAGCGGGCAGCGCAGGAAGATCCTGGAAGAGTCGGAAGGCCGGATTCCGCCTTCCCAAGGGGCTGGGGCGACCGTACGGCTTGGAGCGCAGCATCCAGAATGAGCCGATTTTGTCGGACCTCGATGGAAGAATCGAGGCATGACAGACACCCGCTTCGAGGCGGTCTTCGAGGACACCGACGACCTGCTCGGCGGGATTGATGTCGACGAGATCGGTGACGTCGAGACTCTGCTGATGTTCCTGTTTGCGAGGCCAGTGGTGGTGGAGGAGGTGTGGGACGACGAAGGTGTCGCACCCTCACTTGAGGTCATCATGCAGGGGAACGACGAGGCAATCGGGTCCGTCTGCGCGTTTCCGTTGAGCATCATCGAATTGGCGCGATCATGCGCCGAGACGGTGGATGAGCTCGGTCCCTACACCGGAGACGGCGTCGCCGCGGAAGAGACGCCTGATGTTTCGGCCATGAGCGACGGCGAACTCATTGCTGCCCTGCAACAGGCCCTCGGCAAAGTCCGCCTGTTCAGCATGCTGGATGGGGGCGAGTAGCCGCATGATGCTGCCTCCAGTCGACGGCGCGCACGAGCCGTACGACGTGCCGCGTGGCACCTGCCCATCCTGTGGATCAGGCGAGGTCGTGCACCTGATCATTGGCATGCCGTCGGGACCGGACGCTGGGTCGGGCGACCCTGACTGGGTTCGGTGGGTGGGTTGCATGCACCCGGGTTTCGAGCGCGAGTGCAGCTCATGCGGGGCGACGTGGAACAGGCGCACCGCCGACGCTCTGAACCCGATCCGACTGCTGTCGGAGGCTGGCGCATCGTTCGCGCTGCTACCCGCGCCAAGCCTCGTAAACTTCGACTACCCGTACACCCATCTGGTGGACATCGAACTGCTGACGCCCGATCGTCTCGTCCGTTACCTCGGGCGACCGCTCTCGCGAGACGCACTCGCAAGGCTCGCCGAAGCCTGGATGCAAGCAGCCCATGACGAGCACCCCGGGCAGACTGTCCCGACTGTTCAGGATGACGCCGCCGGCCTCGCTGTCGTTGTCAACCAGTCCACGCCGTTCGCTGTGACCCTGGAGATCCTGGTCGAGGCCAACCTTGGCGGCGATGTCCCCGACCAAGACGGAGTCTCATTCGACGTTGCCCGCTCCGGGCTGATCGACGCCGCACACTCGATAGAAGGGTGGTTGGCATGAGCTATCTCGGGACCACCATCGAACTCGACGATGGCTCACGTCTCACGGGCGTTGGCCTTCGACCACTCGCACGCGAACTCTCGCACCGGGACGGGACGTTATACCTCCACGTAGTGATGCTGCCCGCCGGACACGACGCAACCACCGCCAGCGGTGCCGCCGCGACCTTCATGCCTGCGACACTTGCGACGATCGACGGGAACCAGCCTGACGCCAGCACGTGGTTCGCGACGTTCCAATTCGCTGCAGACGACCGCGATTCTGTGTGGGTTGCGCAAACAGCAGACGCGGCGATTCTCCGCGCCCTGAACCTCACCGGGTTGGGCGAGGAGAATGTATGGGGCCAAGCGCTCCGTGCCGACGACCTGCGCTCGGCCTACGAGGACGCCGGTGCCGGCGACGTGAGCGATTGGTCGGTCTCCGACCTGCTCACCGGGTTGCTGATCGAGTTGACCAACACCGATCTCGCAACCGTTGTCGCAGACTGCGGTCGACGGGCGCTGCCCGATGGGGAAGGCGAACGCCGACGGACACGACTGCACGAACTACTCACTTCCTGGGCCGCCACCTACGAAGGGCCGGCCGTATAGGAGAAGGCGGCGCCTATTCCCCAGAACGATGCTGACCCGGACCGAACCGCAGGGCGTCCTAGGGATACACGACCCGCGAGTCGGGTGCCGCACTGGAGACGCTCCCGGCATGGCCCACGACCTCAACCTGATGGAGGCGGACAATCACTCGGCCAGGCAACGTAGATCTTCGCGTCCTACCCCTCCAACGGACCGGGCCACGTCTTGATGATTCGTTCGACCATGACGGCGCTGCGCTTGCGGATGTCATCTGGTCGCCAGTGGTGCTTCTTGGTTATCTCCTTGGTCATCTGCAGCCCCGATCCATGCTTGGCGAGGACCGCCTTCTTGTCCGCGAAACTCTTGTTGCCCATCTGCGAGTTCCGCCCAGAGCGCGCCAGCGTCAGGTTTCCAAGCGTGTTGACCAAGCCGGAGTAGAGGAGGTCGACGTTCTCCCCCGGCGCTGCGCCGCTCTTTACCTCGGCGCGCCACGCAGCCGTAGGGGTCTGTGGCATCACATGCTCCACCGTGAAGTCGTCGGCCAATACGTACTCGCCACCGGCGAGTTCGAGTTCCAGCCAGGAGAGGATGAGTGTCTTCTGGAACGCTTTTCCGTGGTTGTAGAACGCCTTCGTTCCGACTTCCCGGCGGAGTTCGTCGTCTGTGGCCCAGTGCTTGTTCTCGCCAGAGAGGTAGCGACGAAGAGCAAGGTCAACGGGATCGTCGCTCTCCCGCATCGATTGCGGAGCCGCAAGCAGCACCCGGTTCATGTTGTCGGTGGCTCGGCCGATCACGACCCGTCGCACGAAGTAGCTCTCCAAGTACCGCATCGCACGAGCGACCTCGGCGCTCGTGGCGGCGCCGCGATCCCGTTCCTCAAGGAGGAACATCAGCACCGGCCAGACAGTGGTGGTCTTCCACTCCTTCAGGCGCTCCAGCCGGTTGCGGACAGGCTTGCTCGGCTCCCCCTCTGGTCGGAGTATCCGATCCCACAACGCGCCTGCCTGCACGACCTTGTCAATCTCTTTCTTCAGACCAGCCGTAGATACCTTGTGCAACTTCTTCTGTTGCTCGACGTAGGTCTGTCGTTGCGTGATCGTGGGGCGATCTCGAACGAGATCCAGCCAGAACAGCTGGGTCAACTCGTCCGCCGAGAACCTCTCCTCCAATGGCTTCCACGTGTACTCGTGGAAGTCCTCGGCATTCGAGCTAAGCCGCATGAAGACGTAGTTCCGGATGAGGTCAGCCTGGGTAAGTGGCTGGCCGCGATTGTTGAGGGACTCGAAGATCCTGTGGACGTTGTCGCTGGCGTCGGCGACCACCGAGACGCATTCGAGACCGTCGAGCAAGGCTCGGACCACCTCAGCGGTCGTCACTCCCTCGACGTTCTCATCCTGTCCTTGCTGCATCAACACCAGTCGCTTCAGGAAGAACTGGTAAGCCTTCGACGCCTCGCGTCCTGGCTCGAGTTCCTGCCGATGCACAACTCGGGAGAACGCGTTCTGGTCGAACTGTGTAGGTAGCAGCTTGAGGCGCTTCAGCGGCCCGCCCCTCCCACCGGGCACGAGGAGGCACCGCTCGACACGGGTACGAAGTGCCGCTGGTAGCCGTGGCTCACTGTCCCGCAGGGCACAGAGCAGCAGGCTGGTCGTCAGTAGTCGTTGCTGGCCGTCGATCACCAGCCGCGCATGGGCAGCTCCGTTCGGGGTCGGCGCCAGGACAACAGACCCGAGGAAGTGCCGTGCGCCCGGGTCGGTCTTTTGATCGAGCGCGAGGTGGAGTACGTCGTCCCAAAGAGCCGTCCACTCATCCCGCTTCCACGCGTAGCGACGTTGGTACAGCGGCACGCGCAGTTGGTACTTGCCGGAGAGGACTGCAGCGAATCTGGTCTGCTTTGCCGAAACCATTACCGTGCCCCTTCTGGCGTCAACCGGCGTTCGGTTGCTCGATATCCGCAGCGAGCCTACGGGGGACGGACTTCCGACGGCCGGTTTCCGGCCTCAACTCTCTCTAGTGAGTTCCACGTTCGCCGACGCGTCTTGCAAACGACGCTGGCGTCTTCGTGCAGGCTCAGGGTTACCGCGGTCATGGAGTTGCGCCCCCATCCCCGGAATCGAGCCGGTGCCGGCCAGTAGGACGCTTGGTCTAACGCGGCCGGTCCGCAGGTCCGGGCGAGGAAGGCAGACAGGGTGTGGTACCTGCACTCCTCGATTCGGAACTCCCCGCACTGGGCGCGGAGCACTTCGCGGGCACCTCCGGGCACCTCCGTGCACCTCGAGTGCATGACGCTCTCCGTACGGAACCCCGACGAGCTGGTCGCGGCCATCCCGCACCTGCTCGGCTTCAGGCCCCAAGAGTCCATCGTCTTCGTGCCGATGCGCTCAGACCTCCCCGTCGCCAGAGTCGACCTACCGACGACACCGCGAGACCGCGAGTTGGTCTGGCGATCCATCCGCGACGGCCTCACTCGCTACGCCAAGCCCGGCTCCAGCGTCGGCATCGTCTGCATCACCGCTGACCGGCAGATGGCAGAGGAGGTCGGCAACGAGTTCGCCGCTCGTCTCGACACCATCGGGATCGACACCCGCGTCCTGCTGTGGGCCGACGAGACCCGGTGGGCCGACCTCGCCAGCGGCGACATGGGCCTCCAAACCGACGCCGCCCGGGAGCGCATCGCCGCCCGGACCGTCCTGGGCGGCAGAACTCAGCCGGCTGCCAGCCGCGACTCACTCGCCGAGTCGTTGGTTGGCGACCGAGGGCCGGTGGCGAAGATGCTGCCGGGGACCCGAGAGTCGGCACGCGAGAACACCCCGAAGCTGGAGGGCCGCTGGGCGCTCAGCCGCGTCCAGCGGTTCCACGGCGACGGCGTAAGGCTCTCCGACTCCGATTCAGCGAGGCTGCTTGTCGCCGTCGAGTCCATCCCGGTCCGAGACCGCCTGTGGCTCGACATGAGCCGAGGCAACGCGGCATCGCACGTCGCGCTCTGGACCGACATGACCCGGCGCGCACCCGACGAGGTGCGCGCTGCGCCGGCATCGCTCCTCGCGTTCGGGAGTTGGCTCAGCGGCCACGGCGCGATGGCGTGGTGCGCCCTCGACCAAGTGCCCGAAGGCAAGCCCTACGCCCTGGCCAACCTCGTCGCAGCGGCTGTCCAGGGCGGGATGCACCCGCGCGAGTGGGAGGCAGTCAAGTCCCTCCCCGCCGAGCGCGGCATCGACCGGGCTTCCGACTTCGCTCCGCTCCGGCAGAGCGGACAGGTCGGGTCCGTCCGGCACGGAATCTGAGGAGGACCGATGGACGCTGTCTACCGTCGTCGGCAGCCGGTCAGTCGGCTCGAACGCCGTCTGGCTCGTCTCCTGCTCCGCAGGTCATACCCAGGGCCTGCTGACCCCCGCGTTGACTTGGTGCATGCCGAGGATGCCGATTTCACGCAGGCTTGAAGTGCGAGGCCAACGCCTCGCGGGTCGCGGACACGTCGACCGATCCCTCTGCCTCGACAAGCAGCTTCACGAGTCGCTTCGGCCAGAGCGCATGCACACCTCTGGTCGTGAACGCTCCGCCCATGAGCGGCCAGTCAGCCTCAACGAAGCAGAGCGCCCCGGTGACCGGGAGGTCGCCTACGACTTCCCGGACGAGGTCGATCTGTTTCAGCACACCATCGACCAACATGGTGCAGTCGCGACGGCCAACTAAGACCTTCTCGACGCGTGACCGAAGGATGCCGCCCTCGATCTTCAGCTCGGGGCGACCCCTGTATCGCTTGGCGTCGATCACCCAGATCCCTGCGGCCGTGATGGCGATGTGGTCGATGTTGGCCTTCGTGCCCGGGATGCGTCGGTCATGCAGCACCGCGATGGTGTCCGACGCCAGGGAGTCGAGTCGAGCGCCTAAACGCTCCTCGCCGACCGCGCCAGTTGCCCACGCCTTCGTGCTCTGCTTCTCGTCGGAGAGAGCGACGGCGATGCCTCCGAGCTTGCCCCACTTCTGGCGAAGACGTTCCTCGTCCTTGGCCTTGCGACGCTCGTACTCGCGCCGCGCCGACGACCCCGCGACTCCGCTGACGTCGACGGTCGTCGCAGGTGCAGGGCCTCCCACAGCGATGGCCGCGTCGGACGTGGTCTCGATGACCACCGAAGAATCAGTCGGACACTCCACGCATCGAACGGTCTTGGTGGACCGCTCATAGATTGCTTCGGCACGAGCGGCCAGGTCGGTCCCGCAGAGGCGGCACACGCCGGCGTAGCGGAGCTTCATCCGCTTGTCGTCAGTCTCCGACCCCGCCTCTCCGTTGGTCATATTGAGCACCAAACTGTGAGCGGAGCGTTGATAGTTGTCTTGACGTAGGTCTCGACGGCGGCAAGCAGGTCGGCCTGCTGTTGGCTGACCTGCAATGCACTCAGCCCCGGTTGAACGATGATGATTTCCATTCGCCGTCTGTGGACCTGAGACTTCGCCTGAAGTTGAAGCAACCCAGCAGCGTCGCCTGCTTCGAATGGGCTTACTCCGGTGCGCTGGTGCTTCGCCTGCGCACGACGGGCGAGCTGCTTGAAGAACGGACCGAGGTCGCTCCGCCGCCATGCCACGGACTTCTCAGCTTGACCGCAGACTTCGTAGAGGTCGGCCACTCGCGCGCCTGGCGCAACATCACTTGAGTACTTGCAGTGAATGAGACGGACGAGGAGGCCCTCATCGTCCAGTCTCATCGCGACAACGTCGGCGATCTCCCCTGGGCCATCGTCATCGACGACGACATCCCAGCCGTCGGTCTCGGCGAGGATGTCCCGAATCACGCGATGCTGAATCGAGTGGTCGAGCTTCTTGTCAGTCTGCGACTCGACCTTGATGTCCGTGCCCGCCCAGTCGACAACAACGAGGTTGCTGGCGTCGTACGGCGCACGGTCCCATTTAGGCCGGTAGAGAAGTCCGCCTTCAACCATCCGGTCGTCATCCAGCAAGAAGATCAAGCCGCTCTGGTTGAGCCAGGTGCTAAGAGGAAGTTCCGAACGCGGTCGGATCACTTTGATCTCGTCAGAGGTGGTACACGAGTACGACACGTCCCCTTCAGCGCTGACTGCTGCTAGGTAGGACACGGTCCATGCGCCGTTCGAGATGGTGAACTTGAACGGCCCCGTGGTGCTCGAAGTGTCTGGAATGAGGTCGCAGTAGACGGCCTCGACCGTCTTGTCGTCGTAGTTGAGTCTCATGCTCTCCGCGTTCTGGACGTGCAGCTCCCACGGCCACTCGACGCCAAGGAGCACGCCCTCTGGCCGTCCCTTCAGCGGCTCGGGGAGGATGAAGTGCCCGATGACGTGCTCGATCGTGACTGTGTCGTCCAAGAGTTTCGTACCGATCGCGTCACACCAGTCGCACCATTGCTTCAGGCTCGTCGCAGTCGAATGTGACCAGATCCGGCCCTTTTGCGAGGCGCTGATGTTGACGCGCTCGCCTTCGCGAAAGCCCGAGCCAGAGATGTTCGTCTGGGTCTTCGTCCCTGCCTCCGCTGCTGTGAAGCTCTCGGTGACGTCGGAGCCGACGTGCATTGAGAATCTGCGGAACTGGCTGCGAGCGTCAAGGACTCCGACGTTCGTCGGCACCAGGCGCTGGACGTCGCCCATGACGCGGTAGACCTGTGTCCCGTTGAATCGCACTGCCCCAGTTCCCAAGACGGCCCCTGCAAGTTCCTCGAAGACCCCGTCGTTGGCCGAGTTATTGATGTAGAGCAGCTTGCGTTCGCTGTCGAAGTACAAGACGTACAGCTCGTAGCCCACCTCGTCGAGTGTCTTGAGGTCCGCCCAGCGGACCGGGGTTCGACGCTCGACCACGCACCAAGCGACGCCGGTCTGGGCGTTGATACCGATTGGGTTGGTGAGCAGAACGTCCTCGCCGAAGTACTCCACGATTGCATCGGTGTCCCACTGGGACGACGGCGCTCTGTAGACGACAGTGCTCATCTTGGGGAGCAGGCTTCGGAGTGCGACCTCGTCCGGCAGGCTGCCGAATCCGGCCTCGAAGTCGCTGATCTCCCGCTGTTCATCGACGGCGGCCTCGGAGATATCCCGGAGGATGAAGTTCCAGTCAGCGTCCTCGGCGTACAGACTTCGTAGACGCGGATCAGGCTCAAGTTCTGTCCGGGAGACGAACATCGCCGCGTCACCGAACTCGCCGCCCGACGATGTTCGTGCGAACCGTCCGATGAACTGGAGGGTTACGCCAAGGCTCCTATGTGAGTCATGTACGGCTGCGACCTTCAACGCCGGTAGGTCAAATCCCTCCCCCAGCATGTCGACGCAAACCACTACACGGGACGTCCGAGCCATCAAGGCTTCGACGGCCGCCTTGCGGGTCTTCGCGTTGAGTTGGCTGTAGATGACGACGGGCTTGAGGTCGGATGCCACTTGCTCGTAGACGGCCAGGATCGCCTTGGCTCGCGGGATGCTCTTGACCCGTGCCATCAGGACATGGTCTTTGCCAGCCTCAAGGTCAGCGCGCAATCGCGCGACGGCTTCTGCCGCCAGTGCAGCATCGGGGTTCTCGAAGTCAACCACGGACTTGAAGTCAATCTGCGAGAAGTACCCCTGCGCTTGAGCCTCTCGGAGCGGGAAGGAGTAGATGACGCGGCCTTGCAGATGCTTACCGTCCTCGCGGAAGGGCGTCGCAGTGAACTGGACCACCGGCTTGTCTGCGAAGGCTGCACGGATGTCGGTCCAGGTTGACGCGGCAACATGATGAGCCTCGTCCACGAACAGATGGCTGAACTCGGAGAGGAACGCCGCTCTCACCTCGGGGGTAGACGAGTGAAGGGCAGCAGGCGTGCTCACCACGACGTTGCACGCCTGCGCAAAGGCAACCGCCTCACCTTCTTCAGAGAACTTGTGACCGACTCGGCCAACGACCGGGCGGAGTGCACCAGGCGCGACTACCCCGAGCTCTTGCAGTACCCCGAGCCGGTCGAACTTGGCCGCGATCTGCTCCCTCAGTGCATCTGACGGGACGATCACGAGCAGACGCCCTGGCCTTGCTGTTACAAGAAGGCCGAGCATCGTCTCTGTCTTGCCGGTACCGGTCGGCATGACGACAGTCGCTGGTTCGGATCGCTTCGTCGTCCAGTACCCAAGCACTGCGTGGATCGCACCCAACTGGGGAGAACGGAGCCCGACCTCACCCTCACCTGGCTCTTCGAGCCGGAGCGCACCACGGTAGGTGTCGAGCACTTCGGCTGACGTGCGACGTGGCAGCTCGTCAGGTCGATTCCACGACGCGCTTCGCACGCGGTCGCCTGCCTGTGCGCCGACTGGAAGCTTGAGCCAGAGCTCGTCGGCCGGCAACGGCTCGTCTACCGTTGAGGCGGACCAGATCCCGAAGCGGTTCGACACTTCCAGCACGCCAGCAGTTTCCGAAACGACGGTGAAGTCGGCAGCGGGCACGACGAGTTGGCGGGCGATGTTGTCATCAACGACGAGCGGCTCCGACCATTGGTCAGCGCTGCGCCACGCGTTGGCGTCCTGCCCCTCCGCCATCCCCCGGGTCAGCTCTCCTCGAAGCCCGACTGGTCGAACTTGAGCGTCTTGGCGTTCTCCGAGACCGTGCGGACCTTGCCGTCGCCGAAGCCGGTCTTGTTGGTCGCTTCGATCTCGATGCGGACCGTCAGTTCGGTGCCGTCATCCGCGCGGAGATTGGCGATGACCTCGTCGGCGATGTTCTTGAAGTCCATCGCGATCTTGTCGGAGTTGAGGGTCTTCACGCCGTAGAAGCGGGTCTTGGGCTTTGGAAAGACGACGTCGACCTTCGGAGCGTTCGGGTCGTGCTCCGTGGTGCCACCGTGCTTCTCGGCCAGTTCGGCGAGGTGCTCCTCCGGTGACTGCTTGGGTATCGACTCTTCCTCGATCTGCTTGGAGGTCACTTCGGGCTTCACGAGCAGGAGCGTGTCGGTGGTGGCCGGCGGCAGCGACTTGCCGTCCGTTGTCGGATACCACAGCCCGATGTAGCGGCCGGTCGACTCGTCGTAGCCGGTGGCGAGGGCGAAGGCGTCGGTCTGCCAGATCATCGGCATGTCGACGATGCCTTCGTTGAGCACCTTCCGGTCGCGCAGACGCGGCATGTACGGGTACTGCGAGTACAGACCCCAGAGCGCACCGAGCGCAACGTGGCCGTCCTTCCAGATCTGCGGCACTTTGTTGATCGCCAACCGGATGGTTGCAGCGGCCTGTCGAGTCGAGAGGTCGCCGTCATTGCCCAGACGCCTCGAAACCCGCTCTGCGAGTGACTGAGACTGACCCTCGACCTTGGTCTCGCGAATCAGGAATGGCGAGCTCGGGTCCGGCTGCGTCGGGACAAGCGCCCAGGTGAAGCTCTGCAACAGACGCGCGGTGACGGTCTGGTCAGCCTGCGCCTGGCGCTGCGCGGCCTGATTCTTCTGGTTCTGCGTCAGGTCGAGGTCGGCCTCGTTGGCGAGGACGTGGGTCCAGCCGAGATAGTCACGAGTCGCGGCGTCGAGCTCCTCGAGTCTGGCCTCGTCGGCAGCGAGGTAGACGACAGTGTTCCGGTGGGTCCGGTTGGCGCTGCCACGCTGCTCGGTCGCCTTCTGAGCGAACGCCTTTGCCTCCGACTCGGTCTTGCCCTTGTGCGCCACCTTCGGGTGAAGGATCACCAGCCGCGCCTCGTCGGTGTCAGGGATGTCGGCGTTTGACTCCGGACAGACATGGACGCCGGCGAAGTCACCACGCGTGCGGCCCTGGCTCTGGAGACGTTTGACGATCTCAGCCCATACGTCCTCCTTGTGGAGGCGCTCGGCCTGATCCTTGGCGGTCCGGGTGATGTTGGGCTGCAGGTCATACCAGTACTTGCCAGAGCCGGAGTAGAAGTACGTCGCCCGGTCGCCAAGCTGCGTCAGTGCGGCGTGGAAGTTGCCCGGCACGTCACCGGGGACCGCAGTACCGAGAAACACGCGCTGGGTCCCAATGCCCTTATGCGTCGAACCCGGCGCGATGGTCGGGGCAGCACCGAAGAACACCGTCCGGGCGAGTCGCTTGGTGAGAGCCCGCTGGCCGAACAGCGGCTTCTCCTTGTCGATCCGACCGGGCTCGGAGTTGGGACCGTCGACATCAGCGTCGATGATCGTCTTCCACGAATCCTGGAGGTACTGCGTCAACTCCGCATTGACATTGGCGGTGGCGAGCGGGATCGAGCCGGGCATGATCAGCGGCGAAGCGTCCTCGCCCGTCCAGAGCGCGTGGATCACGGTGCTCATTAGGCGCAGCACACCGCGGGTGCGCTGGAAGCGTTCGAGCGACGACCACTCCTCGTAGAGAGTGTCGAACAGCTCCGGGTGGATCGGGTAGGTCCGCTTGATGCGGTCCTCATACGCCGCGTCGCGAACCTCGCGCGGGAAGTCGTCGGTGTACTTGCGGTACATCTCGACATACGCCTTGGCAGTTGCTCCGATGGACGCCAGCCCTGCGGCATCGGGCTGCTTGAACAGCCGCTGCTTGACGATGTGGTACGCCTCGTCGGAGGACGCCGGACGCCACTGGTCCGCCACGCGACGCACCACGTTTTGGAGCCGCTTGAGCGCCTCAAGCCCGTGAGCCCCGCCGACCTCCTCGGCATTCCCGACGGCGATCTCCGCGTCGTCGCCACTCTCCGAGGCAGGGATCGAGATGGCTAGCAACACCCCAGGGGTGCCCTTGCAGGCCTCGGTCAACGACTGCGCGAAGGTGAACTGATCATCAAACGTGCCGCCGGCCAAGTCGTCGCGCCCGACGAGGGATCGCGCGTACGCGACCCACTCGTCGATCAGGATCACGGCCGGCGCGTACTTCCTCAGGAGCTCGTGAAGCGCATCGCCGGGGTGGGTCCGGTCACCGTCGGCCTTCGCAACGAGCGTGTAGGCCTCGGGACCGCCGAGCTGCCAAGCGAGCTCGCCCCAGATCGTGTTGACGTGGGTGCCGTCGTCCTTGATCACGCCGGAGGGGCTGAAGTGGTTGCCGACAATGGCGACGCGGTTGACCTTGGCGCCCTGGTAGCCGCTAGCGAGCAGCAGCTCCTGCGTCTCCTGCGGGAAGTCGCCCACCGGCAGGCCGGCGGCGACGTGCCACAAGGACAGCATCGAGTGGGTCTTGCCGCCACCGAAGTTGGTCTGGAGGTTGATGACCGGAGACGCGTTATCGTCACCCGACAGACGCCGAACCGCACGGCCGATGAGGTCACTCAGACCTTCGGTGAGGTAGGTGCGTTTGAAGAACTCGACGGGGTCGGCATAGTCCGAGTCGACCTCGCCGCCCGTGGCCACCTTGTAGAGGTCAGCAGCGAACTCCGAAGCATGGAAGTTGCCGGTCGCGACATCATCATGCGGCTGGAGCACCTCACGCCAGGGCTTGAGCCCGCCCACCGCCTCGGGGTTGTCGACCGCGGCCTTGAGAACCTTCTTGTCGTCTCGGTCCGCAGTGACCCGCCGGAGGTTGAGGCGGATCGACTTGACCTGGTCAGCCTCCGAGGGCTTCCCCAGCAACGTCATCAGTCGCTCGGCCGTGTCCAGCGCGCGGTAGGCATCGTCGTCCGTGAACGAGCCGTTGTGCGCCCAGGTGTTGCGGGCGTTCTTCAACTCGGTGGCGAACGCCTCGCCCACCCGTCCGAGCGTGTCGGAGAACGGGTACCAACGCGGCTTCACGTTGGTAGTGATCGAGGACTCCGTCAGCATGCGGAGCTGGACCTGCGGGTCGAGCGGGTCGTACACCTTGCCGGCGTGACCATCCTTCGCCGCGACAAGTTGGACCCAGTTCGCACCGGCCGACGCGTCGACGGCGCCGATGACCGACGAGATGTAGTCGTCAAGCGCTGGGGCGATGACCTCGAACAGCTTGCCGATACGGTCGCGGTTGCTCACTGCCATGTCACTCGTCCTCGTCGAACTCGAACGCGCCCTGTGCCTGGGCGGGTTTCTTCACGGAGCGGGCCACCTCAAGAATCTCAGGCCAGCTCGTCACGAGGTTGTTGAAGGAGAGCGCGTCGGCGGTCCAGCCATTACCTTCGGCAACGCGGAAGAGTAAGTGCGCCAACTCCTTCACAAGGTCAGCGTCCACTGCGCCATCAGCGCGACTGAGCGCGCCCTGCAGGAAGTCGCCGGCGGGGGCAATGCCGTCTCGCTCTAGGACCTTGATCAGGTGGTGCATTGCTTCCCAGTTGCTCGTGTGGGTGTCTTTGAGGACGTCGTAGTCCCACGGCAGGTTGGCAGGCTTGATGAGTTGGACTTTGCCGGCGCGGCTCGTCAGGATCTCGTCCCGATCCATGGTGCCAACGCTCGTGTTGCGCGCCCGAGCGAGGTTGTCAGCGTCGCCAAACTTGCCGACGCCATACCCATGCCCGCGATACCACGCAATCGCGAACCGTGACGTGGGGTCGAAGTCACCTTCCTGTTCGTTCAGTACCTGATCGAGAATCTCGTTGATGCGCGCGAGTGCGCTTCGAACCGACATCCTCGAGCCATCCGACTCAAGCACCGCAGAGTAGTGGCTGAAAACTGCCATACCGGGGCCGATGGCTGCTTGCGGAAGGTCAACAGGCGCGACCTGACCCTGCTGCAATCGCCGCAGCGCACCTGGTAGTTCAGCTTCGAGATCGGCGATGAACCCGCGCCGATCAATAGTCCCGGCTGACTCGGTCCGGGGCCTGAGGCTCAGTACGATGGAGGAAGCGAGCGCATTCGCCCCAATGTCACGCATCCGTCCCGCGCTCTCGGTTCGGACCGGCCACGTCGACGTGATTTCCCAGCCTGAACTGATCATGCCTTCGAGGAGCGTCTCCCAGCCGCTGGATGCCTCTCCCTCTGCGCCACGGTCGACCTGGCGGAATGCGTAGTAGACAGTGATAGGCAGCGAAGGATCAGCGGAGTGGCGTGCGCGCTCGAAGACTCGTCGAAACCCGTCCTCAAAGAACGTCTTTGCACCGTCACGACCGTGCCGCTGCGTATCTGCAACCAGCTCCTCCGACTTCGGCACGAGCAGCGTCGAAGTTAGCTCGGGATAGATAGTTCTTAAGGCACGACGGAGCCATACGTAGAAGAAGTCAGACAGATCCGCGTAGGGCACATTGTCGTAATACGGGGGGTCAGTACTGATGAGCGCGCCCGCCGGCGCACCGTCCTGCGCTGGCGCTTGGTACGCCGAGGCTGTTCCACGAGCAGGTAGCCGCTCCAGCGCGTTCGCAACAGCCCCTGTCATCTTGATCAAGCTACCGGAACTGGCCGCGAACGGATTGCCCTCTGCGAAGTCCCATGCCATGGACAAAGCCTGGCGGGAGAATACGTTCCTCAAGATCTCCATTTGGGGATTGCTCGCCCACGTCGTGAGGTTCGATTGATAATCGGTCAACCGGCTAACAACAAATGCAAGGTAAAGAGCCAGGGCATCGGCGTACTCCGCGTCCGCGCCGTCTTCGACTGCACGCGCCCTGGCCTCGCCCACGAGATCGCAGAACGTCGTAAGAGCAAGTAGCTGGCGATCAGTAAAGAGTGCAGACGTCGACATCATCCCGTACAACGGGGCGCCCATATACTGCGAGTGAGTCGACAACTCCGCATCCGGTACGTCCTCAGCCCGCGGCACGCGCGCCGCCTCGGAATGCGAGTCACTTGGGTCGCAGTACATACGCCGACGGTCACCCTCGGCGACAACGGCCATCAGCGAAGCGCCGAGACGACCGCCTAGACCCTTAGTCTTGATGTGCTCGCGAGTAATCGCTGCTTCGCAGGAAAGGCATACTCCACCCTGCCGGCCGACCATGGTCGGGGGAACGGGTGGCCCGCCAGCTCCTGTGCCGATGGAGAAGGTGACGCGGAGTCCGGACGGATCTCCAGGGTCCGTAGTCACCGACGGCACGACGAACGCTTCCTTTCCCTTCTTCTTCCCGAGCCACCAGGACTTCACGAGGGGTGCTTCGATGCGGCAGGCCGGGTTCGGGCATCTAACCGTCCGTGCCCAGATCCAGGCGATTACTGTCGCCTCTCGCCCGTCGTTCAGCTTGGCCTTCGGGTAGAGGGAGCCGATGCGCTGCTGAGCCTGATCGCGAAGCCATGCGCCATACGCCCGGACGTCGGCTGCGAGACCCTCAGATCCCTTCCAGTTCCGAATCTCGGAATCCACAATCCCCGGGAACACCGGTGCCCGTCCGCTGAACTTCGGCGGGATCTCAATCAGCGCCTTGTTGATCAGGACAGATACAGGATTGAGATCTGACGCGCTGGCCTCAAGCCCCAGCCTCTGTGCCTCCAGCGGAATGGTTCCGCCGCCCGCAAACGGGTCATGGATGGCCGGCGGTGCACCGTCCGTCGACTTCAGGATCTCTGCCTTCGCCTCGGCATAGAGTTGCTCGTCACCAATGTTCTCCCAGATGACGAGCCGTTCAATAATGCTGTGGAGGCGCTCCCGCTCCTTGCGCTGCAGTTCCTCGGTGGGGAACTCCTCAGGGCGTGCGCTCGGATCGTCAACGAGTTGGGCGAAGATCACTGCGCGCGCCGTCGCCAGCGGGCGCCGAGCCCACCACAGGTGGAGCGTGGAGGGATGACCGTGGCGGATCGACTTCTCGCGGCCCGACTCCTTATTCATCGCCTCCAGCGGCAACGCCACCTCGATCAGTTTGCGCTTCTGCACTCCGACGACCCCTCTGCCTGTTCCAGGCGTGACAAGCAGCGCAAATGCACCGCAATCTCCAGATCCAAACCTAACCGGCTCCACCGACAGAGTTGGGTTGAACCGGAGCGAGGCTCAGCCGAAGTGCATCACGGAACGACAGATCGGGGTGAACTCGGTGGGTCCAGCGCTGCCAGCGTGACGGGTGACGCGGCCCGTCTCCGACGACCCACACGGGCCGGGACAGTACATCGACGCGTTCTCGCAGCCAGGCGACCTGATCGCGGAAGTGAACCCGTGCCGGGCCAGACGGCGGTGTCGCACCGTACGCCAAGAGCACACCGCCGGCCACCGCGAGCCCAGCCTCGAGGGGCTCTCTCGCCGCCACCCAGCCCTTCCCGCTCGCTCCCAGCTTGCCAATCGCAGCAGTCGACTGCGAAGGAAGAGCGAACAGATTCGCCACTACGAACTCGCCAAAGCCCAACAGGTCGGCCGCAAGCGCCACTCGATTCAACGTCCGTTTGCCATCGGTCAGTGGTGGATTGGTGAGAACGGCCACCAGCGTCGATCCGCAAGCGACTCCCATCAGAATGGCGCCGTTCCCTTGGACCACGTCCTCGCCCAGTCACCACGGATGCCGGTGGCGTCGAAGTCCCCGAGATCGGTGGTAGCGAAAGGGTCGTCGAGGTAGCGGACCTCGTCGTACTGGGCTCCGCGCGGGTCGACGCGGACGAGGGCGAGACGGTAGCGCGGGACGGCGTTCTTACCGGTCATCACCTCGTTGTGGGTGATGAAGAAGTCCGTCGCACCTTCAATTCGAGCCTTGACCTCGATGCGGTAGGTGTCGCCCTTGGCGTCAGTCGAGAGGATGTCGAAGCCCGGGTTGTTGAACGCCTGCTCGACGGGCTTGCGGCCGAGCTCCCGCTCCCGGGCGAGGACGAGGTCGACGCCCCGGCGTTCGACCTCTTTGGTCTCCTTGGCGTGCATCGGCGCGGTCGCAGGCAGTTCAGCTTCGAGCATCCCGACTGGGAGCACCAGTGCGGCAGTGACGATGCGCGGCGGCTTGGTCGACATGAGTTGCTGCTGGTCGAGCAGTTCGAGGCGCTTGCGGAGGCGCACGTCGAGTTCGACGGCCTTGCGGTTGAGGCTTTCCGAGGTCTCCTTCGCCTTGTCGCCCGCCCGCTCCTTCTCCGACGCGATGGCCGCGTCGAGGAGGAGGCGGTCGCGTTCGCCTTCGAGGCGCTTGGTGACGAGGTCGCGCGCCTTGCTCAACTCGGCGAGGCGTCGCGGCTGGACCTCGGCGAGGTATTCCGGGAGTTGGTTGGCAATGATCCAGCTTGTTGCCTTGTCCTCGGCGTCAGCCAGCCACGGAAGCGCGCGTGCGGCGTCGGTGACCGGGCTGTTTGGTGCCGCGACGCAGTCGAGGTAGGGCGCAGGACCGGCCGGGGTCACTGTGCCGAAGCTGTCGACGAAGGCGTAGCCGAAACGGCGTGACACGGACCCTCCGGTCGCGTCGGCGACCTCCTCCACCACGCCGACCAGCAGGTGCGGCTCCTCCAAGGTCGAGGAGACCAGGACCGTCCCGCGGTTGAGGGTGCCTCCGAACTGGCGAACGGCTTCGCCCATCACCGCGTCGTGCAGCGGGTGGCCCGGCGCGAGGAGGTCAGCTCGCGTGAGTTCCTCTGCATGGACCTTGCCGAGCTCGAAGGTGACGCGGTCGTACTTGGTGGCGATTGGTCCCTTGCCTGCCGCGCGGATCTGCTGGGGTACGTTGGCGATCTCGTAGCGGCCCTGCTCGCGCTTCACGATGCGGCCACCGAGCCGGCTGAACGCTGCCTTGAACGCCAACTCGATGTAGTGCGGCTGGAGCCGCCGAGCGCGGGCCTCGTCCATCGCAGCGCGGAGCGCTTGAAGGTCGGCCTCAGCGAGGTTCTCCGAGGCGAGGGCGCGCTCCTCCAGGAGGTCCTTGAGGCCGTCACCGACGGAGGCGTCAATGACCTCGTGCATCTTCGCCTTCACGTCGGGGCGTTCGCCGTACTGGATAGCGTCGAGCAGGAGGTTGCGCAGCGGTGTCTCGGTGAACGCTTCGCCGAGGACGTCGAAAACCTTGCCGCCGTAGGTCTGCCGCATCTGTTCGAGTTTCTCCAGCAGTCGGGTAAAGACCTCACCCTCGCGGGTGTTGGACGCGACGAGGTTCCACAGGCGGCAGACCTCCTCTTGTCCGATGCGGTGGATGCGACCGAAACGCTGCTCGATGCGGTTGGGGTTCCATGGCAGGTCGTAGTTGACCATCAGGTGCGCAGCCTGGAGGTTGAGACCCTCGCCGGCGGCGTCGGTGGCGAGTAGGATCTGGACGTCGCGGTTCTTGGTGAACTCCTCGGTGATCAGACGCCGTTCACCGCGGCGCACGCCTCCGTGGATCGCCTTGACCGAGTCCGGTTTGCCGAGCAAGGAGCCGATCTTGCTCTGGAGGTAGTCCAGGGTGTCGCGGTGCTCGGTGAAGATGATGAACTTCCGCGGCCACCCGTCGCCGTCCGTGGTCAGCGCGTTGTCCTGGAGGATCGTGGACAGCTCAGTCCACTTGCGGTCCGTGCCGGCCTCGCGGACCTTCTTGGCGGTCTCGATGAGGTCGGCCAGTTCGATGAGTTCGGCGTCGAGCTCCTCGACCGTCTGCGCGGCGGTGGCCGCGTCCATCACGTCCTCCTCGAGCTGCTCCAGTTCCTCGGCGTTGTACTCATCTTCATCGAACTCGCTGATGTCGATGGTGGACTCGGTCTCGCGGTAGGTGCCGTTGAGGATCTCGGCCTTCTTGCGTTCCAACCGCTCGGTGCGTCGGACGAGGCTCCTGTAAATCGCCTCGGGACTTGAGGCGAGGCGACGTTGCAGAACGGTGAGGGCGAAGCCGACGGTGTTCTTGCGCTTGCCGCCCAGCTTCTCGGCGCGGTTCATCCCCTCCCGGACATAATGGGTGACGTCCTCGTAGAGGTCCTGCTCCAACGCGGTCAACTCGTAGGGCACGGTCTCGGCGATGCGCTCAGGAAAGAGCTTCCTGCCCTCGAAAGTGAGCAGGTCCTCCTTCACCATTCGGCGCATGACACCGCTGACGTCGACGGACTTCTTCTGCTTTCCCTCAAAGCGGTCGCGGTCGAGCAGAGTGAGGAAGAGTTGGAAGTCCTCTTCCTTGCCCGAATGCGGTGTCGCGGTCATCAGCAGCAGGTGGCGGGTGACCTGACCGAGCAGCTCACCGAGTTGGAACCGCTTGGTCTTCTCCAACTTCCCGCCGAAATAGTGCGCTCCCATGCGGTGCGCCTCGTCGACGATGATCAGGTCCCACTCAGTCTCCTTGAGCTGGCCCTGGAGTGCTTCGTTGCGCGACAGCTGATCCATGCGGGCGATCAGCAGCGGATTGGTCTCGAAGACGTTGAGATTGATGTTGGCGTCGATCAACTGGTTGGTCAGCAGGTCGAAGCGAAGGCCGAACTTGAAGAACAGCTCGTCCTGCCACTGCTCCACCAGACCGCCGGGGGCGACGATGAGGCACTGCTTCACGTCGTCGCGCAGCAACAGCTCCTTGATGTAGAGGCCGGCCATGATCGTCTTGCCCGCTCCCGGGTCGTCGGCCAACAAGAAGCGCAGCGGGGTGCGCGGCAGGAGCTCGCCGTACACAGCGCGGATCTGATGTGGGAGCGGCTGCACGTCACTTGTCGCCACCGCGAGCATCGGGTCGAACAGGCCAGCCAGCGTGATCCGTTGCGCCTCGGCCACCAGCTTGAAGTCACCCGCGGTCGCGTCGAACGGCCGGCTGCCGGTCTGCGCAACCGACAGGCTGCCCTCGTCCTTGCGGAACACAACCTGCTGCCCGAGCGCACCCTTGGCGTTCTTGTAGGTCAGCTCGAGTGCGTCCGTGCCGTGCCACTGCGTCGCGATGACGGTGATGACCTCGGCGGGGATGAGTCCCTCGACCCTCAACCCCGGCTTGAGTTCCTCCAACTGCACTTCTGACCTCCTGATCGACAGTCGGCCAACGTTACGGGAGCGGTCCGACAAACGTGCTGCGAGCATGCCCCTCAGCAACACCAATCTTCCCAGTTAGTGTCCGCGAGCGTCCCGATGTTGCGGTGGATGTCGGTGGCATGCGTGAGACTCGCCTTGTGGCTGACTGGAGTCCCCTACGCGAATTGCTCGCCAATGTTGATGAGTCGGTGACCCTTGCTTGGGACGAGCTCAGCGCCCTGGTCGGCGGGTTGCCAACCTCCGCCTACAAGCACAGCGCCTTCTGGAAGGGTGATCGTTCAGGATGGGCCGGCTTCACAACTTCGCGCGTGAAGGTCGGCGAGTCTGTGACTTTCGTTCGCCGGGGCGCCCGACGGGCTGCCGAGGCGAAGCCCGCCATCGCTACGGTCGGGGACACCGGCGAGGCAGCGGACCTGATCCTTGTGGGCTGCGTCAAGAGCAAGCTCGGCGTCCCGGCACCCGCCAAGGACCTCTACACCTCTGCGCTCTTCCGGAAGGAGCGCGCCTACGCCGAGCGCGCCGGCGCTCGATGGTTCATCCTGTCGGCCGAGCATGGGCTGGTCGCGCCTGACACGGTCTTGGCGCCGTACGACCTTCGGCTCTCGAAGACGCCTCGCGACTACCGCCGATCCTGGGGCCGCCGTGTCGTCGAGCAACTCCACGGGGCCGTCGGCCCGATCACCGGCAAGACCGTCGAAATCCACGCTGGATCGGCGTACTCCGACGCAATCCGGGAGTTACTCAGCCGCGACGGAGCGACTGTCATCGAACCCCTTGCCGGCCTGACGATGGGCGCCCGGCTCGCTTGGTTCGGATCTGCGACCGAGCCTGTGGCCTCAGTCGCGACGCCGACGGTTCCTGAGGCTGACGCCGCGGAGTTGATTGACATGCTCACCCGTGCCGAGGATGCGATCTCTCCCCCTGAGTTCCTGGCCCGCGCGGGGGACGGCCTTCGGTCGCCCGGCCTCTACAGCTGGTGGGTGGATGAGGTCGGCGCTGCATACCTCAGCAAGGGGCTCGGCCAGACGGTGCACGCTGGACTGATCTACGCCGGGTTGGCCGGCGCCACTCGATCGCGAAGCGGACGCCGGTCGAAGAACACCCTCTGGGGTCGCATCAAGACAATGCACCTGGGTGGCAAACACGAGTTCTCCACCTTCCGACTCAGCCTCGGGTCGATCTTGGCCGAGGCTCGAGGGGACGACGAGATCGACGAGGCAGCACTGACTGCTTGGATGCACGAGCATCTTCGGCTCATCGCAGTCCCGGTGGCCGACGCCGACACCCTCGGAGACACGGAGACCAACGTCCTCGCCGAGCTGAACCCGCCGCTCAACCTCGACAAGGTCAAGCGTGACCCGCTCCGAGTCCAGCTCTCGGGGCTGCGGAAGAAGTACGGCCGTCGAGGACGCGCCGCAGAAGCAGCACCGGACTAAGCGCAGCGGTCACGGCGAACTTCAGGGCGTTCCACGCGAACAACATCACCAGCACGTTGAGGTAACCGGGACCGCCGCGCTCGATGATCGTCATGCAGACGCTCATGGCGAACAGGTATGCCGGAGTCGCCAGGATCGCGACGGGGATCGCCCACTTGATGTCACCCGGCGAGCGGAGCCAGTCGACGGCACGATTGGTTGGCATGTAGAAGGCCAGGTAGCCGCGGATCGCTGCGGCGAGACGGATGCAGATGGCGAGCATGGCGGGCTCCTTCGGGTCAGCTCGGTCCACCTGTACGTCCGGCGATCGACACTGATAGAGCACGAGCCTGTCCGGCTGGGGATAACCCCGCCCAAAGTCGCTCCGTGCATCCTCACTCGAGGACTGGGCCATCCGCCGCCACTCCGCTCCTGCCCCGGTCGCCAGCCTCCGCGGCGATGTCGGCGGCCCTGCGAATTGCCCTACGCGCCCGCGCCTCGTCGATCCGTTGGCGGTCGGAGTCGCCGGCCGGGCCGACTGGCTTGTCGCTATCGACCTGCCATAGGTCGCGGTAGGCGGCGACCACTCGAACCTCCTGCACCCAGAGGTCACGCTGCCGAGAGTCGACCGGTGGTGCGCCGAGTCGGCGGACCCAAGCCGCGCGCCCGGCGACAGCCACTTCGGCGAGCGCGGTCGCCCGTGACTCGAGCAGGTCCTGACGCTCGATAAGGGCTCGACGCATCCTGTTCGACATCGGCCCGTCCGCGACCGGGACGAGGCCGGCGATCAGGCTCGGCCGGCGTCGAGCGCCGTTTCCACGGCCCGAGGTGGCGTGGCGGACGCGGCTGATGAGGACGGCGCCGATGTCCTGGGCGTCGGCGAACCCACGCTGAGCGACCACCTGGGGCAGCACAACGGAGATGTCGACGCCACTCGACTCGGCGCGGCGAAGCTCGGCGGCGAGCGGCCCGAACGACTCCGACCCGATCACGTCGTCGATCTGCTCGGCCGACAGGCCCGCTGCCGAGAGCTCGCCAACCCAACGGTCGCGTTGGGCGACCGCTGCGATGGTGAGATACTCCCCCACGATCTGCTTGAAGGAGGACCAGTGCTCCTGCTCCTCCTTGATCGTCTGGTGGGCGGAGAGCTCGACGCCGGAATGCTGGAGCACCCCGAACAGGATCGTCTTCGCGGTGACCTCTTCGGGCGACGGCGCAGCGTGAGAATCGTCCGGTCGGTCGAGGGCGACGTACGCGAGGTTGGACTCGCGCCCCCGCGTCATTGCGACGTAGAAGTTCTCCCGGGTGGTTGAACCGGTCACGACGACATGCGCGGTGTCGACCGTCATCCCCTGTGCGCGGTGGGCGGTGATGGCGTAGCCGAGGTCGACGTGCTCGGCGACGTAGTCGGCCGGTAGCACAACAGAGCCGCCCAACCTCATTCCGAGCCGATGGACCACGACCGACCCGTCGTCGTTAACGTCGGTGACGCGCCAGCGGTCACCGTTCTTGACCCAACCTCCGCGCAGCGCGTGGATGCGGCGGTGGTTCTGCCGAGTGATGACCAGGTCGCCGACGGACGCACGGGTGCCGTCCCGGAGTCCGACCTCACGGCTGGGCAGGGTCTCGCCGTCCCTGAGCCGCTCGGCGCGGGCGCGCTCGTTCAGTTCGACCATCGCGTCCGTCGACTCGGTGACGAGCAGACTGCTGCGACCGGCCCTCAGGTCGGCACGCCAGCACCGGTACGCGGCGTCGACCATCTCGACGTGGGTGCCGTCCTTGACCCGCTGGTGGCGAAAGTAGGCGCTGATGACCTTGGTGCGTCCCAGGCGGAGGTCGACCGAGGCGTCCTTCTCCCACTTGTTGACGAAACGGTGGACCTCGGTCAGCTCCGGGGTGTCGTCTCGCGCCTCGGCCAACAGGGGGAAGGCTCCGCCCGCGTCGACCGATTGAAGTTGCGCCCAGTCACCGACGAGCAGCACCTTGGCTCCCGCGTCGGCGGCGAAGCCAGTGAGCCGGTCGAGGGTAAGGGTTCCGGCGAGGGTCGCCTCGTCGATGATGACGAGCTGACCTTTCCTGAAGGTGGCTCGCCCGCTGTCGTGCTCGTGGAGCCATTTCGCCGTGTTGTCGCAGGCAACGCCGAGGTCCTGGGCGAGGACGTCGGCTGCGGCGGCCGACGGGGCGAGCCCGACCACGCTGTCCTTGCCGTGGACACTCGTCCAAGCGGCGTGGAGCGCACGCATGGCTGTCGTCTTGCCCGCTCCGGCCGGGCCGATGAGAAGGTCGACCTGTCGCCCGGACACCGCGATCGACGTGAGGGTCGCGACCTGTTCGTCGGTGAGCAGGTGTCCCAGCACCTCGTTCTCCGAGACGGCCTCGATGACCTCCAGATCGACCACGGGCGAGCTTCGGTTCACGCCACGGGCGAGTAGTCGATCCTCGGCCGCGAGGATCTCGTCGGACGTGAAGGTGACCGAGTGCTTGGGGCGGAACAGGCTCGTGCCGTCGTTGCGTCTGAAGACGCCCGGGCTGTAGGCAAGCGCTGGCGGCGTGAGAGAGATCGAGATGCGCTTGGCCTCCTCCACGATTCGGCCAACCACCTGCTCCCGGTCCGCGACGGTGGCGAAGCGCCACTCCATCGTCTGCCGGGATGCCTCGGCCCAGAGGTTCCAGTGCTTCCAGGTCGATCGCTTCTGGCTGACCGCGCCGACGGTGGCTCGGGCCACCTCGGTGATCGCCATGGCCGACACGTCACCCGCGCGCAGCAGACCACGCGCGAGTTCGACCGAGTCGCCCCGGGCACCACGGGCGAGTAGCGCCCGCGCCCATCTCGTCGCGTCGCCGCCGAGAACCCGGTTGGCCCGCGTCCGCCAGCTCTCGGTGAGTTCAGCGAGCGAGTGAACGTGCTTCTCGGGCCGGGTGGTGAGCGTGGCGGTGGCGCGAAGCTTGATGACCGCGGCGGCGTCAGGTGCTCGCCCGTGGTCGCGCTCGTACTGCTCGATCAGCCGATTCTTCTCGATCTCGATCGCCCTGGAACGGTTGGAGAACTCCGCCACCAGCTCCTCGCCGACCCCGGCAATCTCGAAAGCGGGGTTGCGGTTCGCGCCCCGCTCACGCATCTCCCACTCGACCCCGAACGAGCGGCGAAGGATGTCGGCGAGCACGGCGTTGTAGTGCTCGGACAGTGCGACGACAGAGGCGAACATCGGCCGACTGTCGAGGGACCGCCACCGGCCGTCGAAGAGGGTGCGGACCTTGTTCGAGACGACGACGTGCGTGTGCAACTGCGGGTCCCCGGCACGGGAGTCCCAGTGGTCGTACGCCGTCGCTGCCACGCCGACGACGTCATGGTGCGCGGATGCTCCGTCGCGGGCGTTCGCGCCGGCCCGGGTGACGGCGACCTCCCGCTCCAGCATCGCGAGCACTTCGGCGATGGCCTGGTGGTGCGCGTCGACGATCAGCGCCTGGCTACCAGCGTCAGCGACGCCCCACAGGACCGACACTGACTTCGGGACGCTGAACGTGTAGTCGAAGCCTGCGGTCGCGGTTTGCGACCCCTTCGCCATCTCCTCGGCCTCGATCTCGTCCAGGAATTGGGCGCGTTCCTCGTCGGACAGGTGCGGGTTGAGACTGACGGTTCGTTCGTCCACTCGCTGCTTGAGGGTGGCGAACCGCTGGAATGCCGACCCGAGCTGCTCGCCCGTGATCGGGTCTCGCCCCTGCCCGATGAGGAGCACCAACTGCGGCTCGGACACCGTGCTGCCGACGGTGAGCTGGCCGGAGCCGAACTCGGTGACTCCCGAGCCCATCCAGACACCGGGCGGAGTGCCTGCCTCGGCGTAGTAACGGGTCAGCGGAGTCGACAGGCTCCGGTTGCCGTCACCGGAGACCACGCTCCGGAGCAGGTACTTGTAGCCCTCGCCCGCCGACATCTTGCGCATGGACACGGTCATCACCGCACACCTCCTCGGCGTGCAGGTGTGCAGCAGGTTCCACAGCCCGACTTCGCGACGGTTCATCCACCGACCGCCCACGGAAGCCCCCTCACGGTGCCAGACGTGTGGACGCTGAAGGAGGCGGTGGCCCGGGAGGACGGGAGGCGGCGGGCACCTGGTGAACGGAGAGGACCTACGCGGCGGGAAGGAGGAAGGTGAGGATGAGCGACGGTTGCGCATTCCGGTCAGGCAGTGACTCAATAGGACAGGACGGTGCTGACACGGTTCGCCGGCGGTGTCGTCTACGCCGTTCGCGGGAGACCGCGATGGAAGTCGGGAACTCGGGCATGACGATATTTCGAGGGGTAAGCGCACTCGCGGCAGCAGCAATGGTGATGGCCGCTCTGACGTCGTGCACCGACGAGGGCCAAGACCCAGCGGCGAGTGGGACCCCCTCCCCCAGCTCGCCGGCCCCGGCAACAAGCTCATCGACGCCGCCGTCCGATAGCGAGATCGCCTCCGAGGCGGCGTCCGCGGTCGTGTGGAAGTACTTCAAGACGGTGGACCTCGTCCGGCAGGACTCGAACCGGCCCGCGTCCGAACTGAAAGCCGTTGCGGCGAGCTCGCAACTCACCGCTCAGAAGAACCTGCTGAAGAGCCAACGCCAGGCGGACCGCCGCCAGGTCGGTGAGACCAAGCTGGTTGAGGTCAAGGTCGAGTCCGTCAGCCTAGACGAGCCGGCAACGGCCTACGTCGACGTCTGCTGGGACGTCAGTGATGTCGACATCGTCGATGGTGATGGGAAGTCGGTCGTGACACCGGACCGCAAGGACGTGGGCTGGACCCGCTTCACCGTCACCAACGCGACGTGGGAGACGGCACCTTCCGATGGTTGGCGGGTGTCTGGCGGATCAGATCTGGAGAAAGAGCCGTGCGTCGGCTCCTGACCCTGGCGCTCACGATTGCAGCCCTCGCTGGCGGGCTGGTTGGGCTCATGTCGTTGGCGGCGCACGGCGACACCGTCTGCGGGCAGACCGACCCGGCGACCGGCGAGTGTCTGATCTGGATCGAGGTGCCCGGCAACCCCGGCGACCCGGGCGAGCCCGGTGACGACGGGCCGAAGGACACCGGTTCCGGCGCGGCCTGCTACTGGGACGGCACCGATCAGGGCATCACCAAACCTCCGCCTGGGCCAGTCCCCTGCAGTTCCCAATTCGGCTACTGGTCCAACGGCTACCGCTGCTACATCCAGCTCCTGGACCCACAACCAGCGGCGGGCGATCCGAGTTGGCAGGGCCACGAACCCGACGATGGTGCCGTCTATCAGTGCTACCAGCCACAGACCGACCTGCTCGTTCTCGTCTGGTCGGCTGACCCCCCACCCGACTCCGGCACTGGACCGACGCCCCGGGAGGTGGCACAGCTCGCCATCGCCGACATGCGGCTCACGGCGATCAACATCGGCATTGCACCGAAGGCCGAGGACGGCAGCGTCGGGATCGTCGGGATGCCTGTCTGGATGTGGGTGGCGAACCCGAACGAGCACACCTGGGGACCGATCACGGCGTCGGCGAGCGCGGGCGGAGTCTCCGTCACTGCCACAGCTCAGGTCCACAAGGTCACCTGGGACATGGGTGACGGCAACCAGGTCACCTGCACAACCGCCGGGACGCCGTACGAGGCGGCGTACGGCAACAAGAAGTCGCCCGACTGCGGCCACGTCTACATCACCTCCAGCTCGTCCGAGTCCGACCAGAAGTTCACGGTCACGGCGACGTCGGACTGGGTCATCGACTGGGAGGGCGCAGGACAGACGGGAACCATCCGGCTGAACGGACTCGTCCGGGAGGCGCAGATCGCCATAGGAGAAGCGCAGGTGCTCGTGCAGTAACGGGCGAAGGAGAGGCAGTGGGTATGAGCAAGACGGCCCCCCGGGACGACAGGACACTCGACCAGGCGTCGGGTCCCGCCGCGAGTCAGCTTGTGCCCCCGCCGAAGCTCCGACGGCGGCCGGCGCTCCTCGCTGCCGCACTCGTGGCGATCTGCGTCGGCGCCTTGCTCGCGGCGTGGGCCTGGACGGCAACGACGAAGACGCAGGAGATCCTCGTCGCCCGGCACACGATCGAGCGGGGGGCAGTGATCGAGGCGGATGACCTCGCCCGGGTGCGAGTGAGCGCCGACCCGGCACTCACGCCGGTCTCGGCCAGCCAGTTCGACCAGATCGTCGGGCAGCGAGCGGCGTACGACGTGGCGGCGGGCGGGATGCTCACCCCCGACTCATTCACCTCCGGTGTGGTTCCCGACGGGAGCAACTCCATTGTCGGCGTCGCACTCACCCCGGCCCGAGCGCCCGGGTTGAGTCTCACCACGGGCGACCGAGTGAGGGCTGTGGTGACTCCGGCGCAGGGCGAGGAGTTGCCCGCGGGTGGGCCGCAGTTCAGCGAGGCGACAGTCGCAGGAGTCCACGTCTCTGAGGAGACGGGCGAGTTGATCGTCGACCTGCTGGTTCCTCACGCCGACGCCGCAGTCCTTGCCGCCCGTGCCGCCACCGGGAACGTCTCGCTCGTCCTGGACTCTCGGGAGCGCTGATGGCTGTCATCGCACTCACCTCCGCGTCCGGCTCACCCGGGGTCACCACGACCGCATTCGGCATGGCGCTCCTCTGGCCTCGGCCGGTCCTGCTCCTCGAGGCCGACCCCACCGGCGGGTCTGGTTTGCTCGCCGGCTACTTCCGAGGGACGCGAGAGTACGTCGGCGGGCTGATCGAGCTGGCGCTCACGTCGAGCAGCATCCACGACGGACTCGCCGAGGTGTCCGAACGCATCGACGGCACCACCGTTTCGTTCGTCGCCGGAACCCGGTCGCACACCCAGGCAGCCGCCTTGCGCGATCTCTGGCAGCCGCTCTCGGAGGAACTGGCCGACCTTGAGTCAACCGGCCAGGACGTGATCGTCGATGCCGGCCGGCTCGGACTCGTCGGCGCCCCGGAGCCGCTGCTCGCGAACGCCGACCTGACGCTCATCGTCACCCGCACCACCCTTCCCGCCATTTCGGCGGCGCGCTCCTGGGCCGACTCCGTCCAGCGCGGGGCGTTCGATTGGCAGCAGCCGGGAGTGCTCGTTGTCGGCGAGGGACAGCCGTACAGCTCCCGTGAAGTCGCCCGTGCGCTGAACTTGCCCGTGGTCGCCACCGTCCCCGACGACCCCGAGTCGGCGGCGGTGTTCTCGCGCGGTGCGCAGCCACCCAAGCGGTTCCAGGCAGGCGCACTCGCCCGTGGTCTCCATGCCGCCATCGCCTCGATCCACTCGACTGTCTCGCACCGTCGGGGCGAGCTGCTGGAAGGAGTTCGCCCGTGACCAGCGAGAGCATGGACGACAAGCCCAGAGACCTGACTGCGCTGCCCCTGTTCGCCCAACCGGTCCCCGCGAGCGGACCACGGGCGAGTTCCATGCCACGTCCGGTCACATCTCTCCATCCGGCATCCGACTTGCCCGTGAACGACGTCGACTGGTCGCTCGTGGCAGCGCTGCGAGCACAGGCGTCCGAGCAACTCAGTCAGGCGGTCGCCGCGGATCGGGCGCGCCTCGACAAGGCAGCTCAAGAAGAGCTCGGCCGTTCGATCGTGCTCGACCTGATCGATGCGACGGTGTCGGATCGGGTGAACGCCGGTGACAGGGCGTGGTCGCTGGCCGAACAGAACGCACTCGCTCGGGCCGTCTTCGACTCACTTTTCCGGCTCGGCCGACTTCAGCCGCTCGTCGACAACGACGAGGTCGAGAACATCATCATCGCGGGCCACGACAACGTGCTGCTCGAACTGATCGACGGTTCCTTGGTGGAGGGGCCATCCGTGGCGGACTCCGACCAAGAACTGATCGACTTCCTCGTCTTCCTAGCGTCCCGCTCGGAGGTCAACGCCCGCGGATTCTCCGAGGCGCAGCCCCGACTCCACCTCCGCCTCGACGGCGGCGCCCGACTCGCGGCAGCGGCGTGGGTGACGCCCCGTCCATCGGTCGTAGTCCGACGGCACCGGCTGATGCAGGTCACTCTGGACGACCTGGTCGAGCGAGACATGCTCAGCCCAGTCGCGGCATCGTTCTTGCGGGCAGCGGTGAGAGCGCGCAAGAGCATTGTCATCGCCGGCAGCCAGGGCGCAGGCAAGACCACCCTCGTGAGGGCGCTGTGTGCGGAGATCGACCCGCTGGAGGCGATCGGCACCTTCGAGACGGAGTACGAGCTGCACCTCCATGAGCTGAAGCGCCACAAGATCGTGCACCCATGGGAGGCACGCCCAGGGTCTGGTGAACGTGGTCCGGACGGTCGGATGGCCGGGGAGTTCACGCTTGACGACGCGCTCGTCGACTCGTTCCGCTTCAACCTCTCCCGCCAGATCGTCGGCGAGGTCCGAGGCAAGGAGATCTGGGCGATGATCAAGGCGATGGAGTCCGGGACCGGGTCCATCTCCACGACCCACGCCTCGGACGCCGTCGCGGCGGTCCGGAAGCTGGTGACCTGTGCGATGGAAGCGGGGCCACACGTCACTCACGAGCTGGCGACGTCGAAGCTGGCAGCCACCATCGACCTGATTGTCCAGCTCGACCTGCGAACCACGATGGCGAACGGCGTCTCCCACCGGCAACGCCGGATCGCCGAGATCATCGCCCTCGAACCTGGTGAGCGCGAGACCGGTTACGCCACCACCCACGTCTTCGCTCCCGACAGCGACGGCAGCGCCGTACCCTCCGTCCTTCCGCACGAGTACCGGGCACTCGCGTCGTACGGCTTCGATCTGGCGGGCTACCTGATGCTGCAGGCGACCCGGCCATGATCGCGCTCGTCCCCGCTCTGGCCGGCGCACTGATCGTCGCGGGCGTCATCGGCGTGATCGCCGGTCTGCGCCCGGCGCCGGTTCCGGAGAGACGCCCCCGCTCGCGACGGGTGCGGCGTCTTCAGAGTCTCGACCGCACGACCCGACGCCTCCTACTCGGCGGCCTTGGGGCAGGGGTGTTGGCGTGGCTCGTCACCGGCTGGGCGCTCGCCGTCATTGCTGTCCCTGTCGCGGCCGTCGGACTCCCGATCCTCCTGTCGGCGGGCTCGGCCGCCTCCCGCATCCAGCGGCTCGAAGCGATGGAGGAATGGACCCGGTCCCTGTCGGGGGTGCTCACGGTGGGAGTCGGCCTGGAGCAGGCCCTAGTTGCCACCCTGCGATCCACCCCTGCTCCCATCACACCGGAGGTCACGCGCCTTGTCGCACGTCTTCGTGCCCGCTGGGTCACGGAGGACGCGCTGCGTGCGTTTGCCGACGAGCTGGACGACTCCACCGGTGACCTCATCGCCGCGAACCTCATCCTCGGTGCTCGGCGCCGCGGCGCGGGCCTGTCCAACGTCCTCGAAGGGTTGGCCGAGTCGGTGGCGGCAGACGTCCGCGCTCGGCGTCAGGTGGAAGCGGACCGGGCCAAGCCCCGTGCGACCGCTCGGTGGGTCACGCTCATCAGCGCGGGAGTGCTCGTGATCCTGGCGGTCTCGGGCACCTACGTCGAGCCCTACAAGAGCCCCCTCGGCCAGGTGATCCTGATCGCCCTTCTCGCGGCCTACGTCGCCACACTCGTCTGGATGAAGCGCATGGCGCAGGGCCGCAACCTGCCCCGATTCCTCGACGCCCAAGGCGGCACGGCATGACCACCGGACTCCAACTCGCCCTCGCGTCAGGCGCGCTCGTCGCGCTCGGAGTCGTGCTCCTAGTTATGCGCCTGATGCCTGCGGAACCGGATCTCGCCGAGGCACTCAGCCGGCTGACACCCACTCGTGGGCGAGCACGCTCGCTCGAATCGCCTTCTGCCGCGACTGGCAAGGAGAGGATCGGCGTCTGGGCGATGAAGGCACTCCCACCTGCGTTGTGGGTGCGCACCCCGACCCGGGAACTCGCGATCCTCAGAATCCCGCTCGCCCGGTTCTACGGCGACAAGTTGACCTTCGCCGGGCTCGGCCTGGTCATCCCGCCACTCCTTGCGTGGTTCTTTGACCTCATCGGCCTGGGCTTCCCCGTCGCGATCCCGGCATTGGCGTCGCTCGGCCTGGCGGCCGTCATGTTCTTCATGCCCAACTACAACGCGGTCGACGACGCACGGAAGGCCCGGCTCGAGTTCTCCCGGGCTCTCGGGGCATACATCGACCTCGTCGCCTTGGAGCGCAACAACGGCTCCGGCGTGCGCCAGGCGATGGAGTTGGCGGCGGAGGTGGGCGACTCGTGGGTCTTCACGCGGCTATCCGAGGAGCTGACCCGATCCCGTTGGTCAGGGCTCCCGCCGTGGGACGCGCTGCACACCTTGGCCGAGGAGCTCGGGCTCCCCGAGCTCGACGACTTCGCCGACATCATGCGGCTCTCCGGGGAGGAGGGAGCTTCGGTCTACGCCACACTCCGCGCCCGCTCAGCCGCGATGCGCACGGCGATGCTCAACGACGAGATCGCCGAAGCCAATGCCGTTGGCGAGCGAATGACGATCCCTGGCTCCCTGCTCGGCGTGATCTTCATGGCTCTGCTAGTCGCTCCGTCGCTGCTGCGGATGTTCAGCAACACCTGATCCCTGACCTCTGGAGGAAGACCACGAACAGGAAGGAACCCACCTATGGAACGACTCATCCGAGCGCTGCTCGCGCTCACGTACGGACTGGAATCGCGACTGCTGCGCCGTGAGGAGCGCGGCTCGGTGACCACCGAGCACGTCCTCTGGGCGGTCGCAGTGATCGCGATCGTCGGGATCGTCGTCGCCGCGGTGAAGGCGTATGTCACTAGTCAGGCCGGGAACATCAAGTAGCCGTCGGCAGGACGAACGTGGCTCGGCGACCGTCGAGCTGATGATCCTCCTGCCGGCACTCTTCGCCGTGATGTTCCTGGGCATGCAGGCGGCGCTATTCCATCACGCGCGGTCGGTGGCAATCGCTGCCGCGCAGGAAGGCGCCCGTGCTGCCGGAGGCGAGAACGGCAAGGAGTCCGACGGCGTGCAGGCGGCCGCTGCGTTCATCGAGGACGCCGGCGGCGACGACGTGCTGTCCGGAGCCACCACCACGGCCAACCGCACGACGACGACGGTGACCGTCGTCGTCCAAGGGCACTCGCTGAGCGTGATCCCGGGCTGGTCGCCCGTGGTTCGGCAAGTAGCGTCCGTGCCCGTGGAGAGGCTGACGACACCATGACTCGCTCGAGTTCGCGCGACGAACGCGGATCGGCCTCCGTTGAGGCCGCCGTCGGCGTGCCCGCGTTCGTGCTGTTCGTCGGGCTGATCATCTTCGGCGGCCGGACAGCGACGACCTACCAGTCCGTGGAGACCGCCGCGGCCTACGCCGCCCGTGCAGCCTCAATCGAGCGCACAGCAGGCTCGGCGAAGGCGAATGCCATCTCTGCGGCGACCACAAGCCTGTCGAACCAGGGTGTCCACTGCCTCGACGTGGACGTCACGGTCGATGCAAGCCAGTTCAGCCGCACCGTGGGCGAGACGGCGACCGTCTCCGTGACGGTTCACTGCCGCCTGGACCTTTCAGACCTGTCGGTCCCGGGAGTGCCCGGAAGCCGCCTGATCGAAGCGACGATGACCAGCCCGATCGACACCTGGAGGGAGCGCGGATGATGCGGCGAGCTCGCGACGAACGCGGCTCAATCTCGATCTGGATGGTGACCGCCAGCTTCGTGATGATGGTCCTCGTCGGCCTCGCCGTCGACCTCGGCGGCCAGGTCCACGCCAAGCAGCGCGCCCACAATATCGCCGCCGAAGCCGCCCGCACCGGAGGTGAGCAGGTGGAGGCCGCTCCCGCTATCGAGGGCCGCTACGTCAACGTTGACACCGCCGCCGCACGAACGGCGGCCCAGCAGTACCTCGCCGCCGCGGGCGTCGGCGGGGCGGTGACGGTAACCGGCGGCGACACCATCCACGTCGAGGTGACCGACACCTACAGGCCCAAGTTCTTGGGCTTCATCGGCATCGGCAACCTCACCGTCACATCCGAAGCCTCCGCCCGCATCGTCCGCAGTCTGGGAGGGACCGAACAGTGACCGCACGTACTCGTCTCGCTGGGCTGGGCGCGACCCTGCTCATCCTCCTGCTCGTCACCGGCACGCCTCTGCTGCTTGTCGCGATCGGCGCAACCCCGTGGCACGAGAACCTCGGCAATCTCGGAACACTCCTCACCAGCCCGGACGACGGCACCCTGGCGCTGTTCGTCATCGGGGCCGTGGCGTGGATCGCCTGGGCGATCATGGTGGTCTCGTTCGGCGTGGAGATCCTTGCCGCGGTCCGCGGCGTGCCCGCTCCGCGACTCCCGGGCCTCGCGCTCCCGCAGGGCCTCGCCAGCCAGCTGGTCACGGTTGCGGCTCTCCTCTTCGCCGTGGCGCCGAGCGTAGTGCCCGTGTTCGCCCCACAGCCGGCCCAAGCCGCGCCGGCGGCCGAAGCGCCACGGCTCATCAGCCTGCCGGAGACCTTGCCGCTGCTGCCCGTCGAGGCGGCCCCGCCCACGGTGACGACGTCGGATTCCGAGACACCCACGGTCGAGTACACGGTGCGTCGAGGCGACAGCCTGTGGAAGATCGCCGAGGAAAACCTCGGCGACGGGATGCGGTATCGAGAGATCGTCGTCCTCAACCACGACGTACTCCCCGCGAATCCTGACTTCATTGACCCCGGGTTGGTTCTTCGGCTGCCGAGCGATGGGGAGTCGGCGATCGAGAAGACCGAGGAACCACGGCCCAAGGAGACGTACGTCGTCGAGCCCGGCGACACCTTGTGGGACATCGCGGAGGACAATCTTGGCGAGGGCGAGCGCTACCCCGAGGTCTTCGAGGCTTCACGAGACACCGTGCAGCCGGACGAACAGCACCTCACCGACCCTGACCTGATCCGGCCGGGCTGGGAGCTCACAATCCCCGGGACAGACGACGACTCGCCCGTGGTCGAGCCACCAGTGATCGCGCACCCGCCCGTGGCGCCTAGCGGCAAGCACCTCGAACCCGATCCGGTCGAGAAGACTCCGCCGGTCGAGAGGCCGGACGCGTCGACGCCCACCGCAGAGCCGAGCGACTCACCCGTGACGGATGAGCCCGACGCGACCGACGACGAGGACGCCTCGGCCTCTTGGCTGCTTCCCGGACTGTTGGGTGCGGGGACGCTTCTGGCTGGCTCGATCCTCGTCGCCGTGCGCGCGCATAGGCGAACCCAGCAGCGCTATCGCCGACCGGGGTTCACCATCTCCCCGCCGCCGCCCGAGGTCCGCGCGGTCGAGAGGACGGCCGCCGTCGCCGGCGCTCCCGTGGCCGACGTGATCGACCAGCTCGACCGACTCCTCCGCCACCTGGCAGCGACGACGGACGAGGCGCCGCAGCTCGACCTCGTCGAGGTCGGCAAGCAGACGGTCACGCTCCATCTCGCTGAGTCGGCCGAACTGCCTGAGCCATGGGTCGGCTCTGAGGGCAAGTGGTCCGCGAACCTCGACGCAGCCGTCGGCGACGAGGACGTCCTCCCGCCTTACCCGCTGTTGGCAAGCGTCGGGCAGGGCGAGGACGGACACCTCTGGCTGCTCAACCTTGAGCAACTCGGGACAATCGCGCTCACGGGCGACCTGGACCGTGCCACGGCGCTGGCCCGCCACCTCGCCGCGGAACTGGCGCTGAGCCCGTGGGCAGTCGTCTCGCAAGTCGACGCGATGGGCCTCGCCACCGAACTGGCAGCGCTCGACGTGCTGCGGCTCCGCTGCCACCCCGGTGACGACACCGAGTTCCTCGGCCGACTACAGCGCGACGTCACCCAGGCACTGAACAACGGCCACGGCGATCCGGAACCGTTCCGCGCCCTGCTCGTCTCCAGCCCTCGGACGGACCAGGTACGCGCGCTCGCCGGCCTCGTCCACCACCAGACTTCACGGTCGGGCCTCGCGGTCGTCGTCCTCGGCGACGCCGAGCATGGCGACGCGGTGGTCGAGCTGACCAGAGACGGCCGACTTCGCATCCCCCACCTCAGCCTCGACTTGGCCACGGCGGGCCTGTCCGCGGGAGAGGCGTCAGCCACCGCGGCCATCGTCGACCTGACTCGCGAGGCGACGGTGGTGCCGATGCCCCGGGAGGAGGGAGCCCACGGCTGGCGCGCCTTGGCGGACCAGGCGGGCGCGCTCGTCCCCGACCTGACCGAGGCCCGACCACACGGCGAGGCGGGGGCCACCTCGCTCCTACCGGAGGCAACGCAGCGATACGAGGCCGTGGCACCCACGACCCCCGAGGACGTCGAGACACTGGCGCCGGTTGTTCCAGAGAAGTCCCGCCGCGTGGTCGAAGAGACGGACCCCAGCCTCGACGACGACCTGGCGCAGTGGCATGACCCGACGAGCGCACTGCCCAAGCTGCAGCTCCTCGGGCCGGTGACCGTGTTCGCTCAGGGAGAGCCGCCGACGGCTGTCACCGAACGACGCGCGTACTTCAACGAGCTGGTCACGTTCCTTGCGCTTCACCCCTCAGGCGTCTCGTCGCGTCAGGTCCGGGACTCCTTCGGGATGACTCAGTCACGAGCTCGGACCGACCTCGGGTACATCAGGACATGGTTCGGCACCAACCCGCGAACCAACGAACCTCACCTCCCGCCCGCGACGACCTCGCCCGCTCACAAGGACCGAGGCGCGAGCGGGTACCAGTTGAACGACGTCCTGGTCGACCTCGACCTGTTCCGGCGGTTGCGCGCCCGGGCGCAGGCTCGCGGGGCCGAGGGCATTGAGGATCTCGTGGCCGCGCTGCAACTGGTCACGGGAGAGCCGTTCAGCGCGTTGCGCAACCCCGGCTGGACCTGGATGCTTGACGACGAGCGTGTCCACGAGACCGCGACGTTCGCCGTGGTCGACGTGGCCCACCTCGTCGCCACCGACGCCTTCTCGCGTGGCGATCTGGAGCGGGCGAAGTTCGCTGCAGAGACCGGTTGCATGGCCGCGCCGTACGACGAGGTCTGCCGCCTCGACCTGGCGAAGGTCGCGGAGGCTGAAGGGCACGACACACTCGCGGAGCAGATCCTCGACGAGCACGTCTTCAATCGGACCGACGACCACCTGCCCCCGATAGACCTCCCCGAACGCACCAAGACGGTCGTCAAGAACAACGGCTGGGGCGATCCGAAGCGGCCTCGCAAGGGCTGAGCGGGAGTCTCGCCGAAGTCTCTCCTGAGCCACAACGGGCTCGGCTGACCTGCGGAAACGTCCCTTCGGAGACTCGCCCGTGGTCCGTTTGGCTACTCGCCCGTGGGCGAAATTTGGTGCCCCGCTCGGCGCAATGTCGAGGCATGAACAACTCGGCACAAATGCAGTCCCGGACTTCGCGGTGGAATCCGCGGCTGCCCGTCTCCTTGTCCGATGCACAGGACCTCGCCACCGCTTCCACGATGCTCGCCTCCCGCAACATCCCCGTCTTCCCCTGCACGCCCGGCGGCAAGCAGCCGCTGACCACCCACGGTTTCCACGACGCCAGCACCGACCTCGCGACGGTGAGCAGCTGGTGGCAACGCTGGCCCGACGCCAACATTGGGATGCCGACGGGGGCGGCGTCAGGGGTCGACGTCGTCGACATCGACGTCCACGTCGGCGGCAAAGGCTTCGCCGCATTCGAGCGGGCACGGTCGGCCGGGCTCGCGGATGGGTGGGCGTGGCTGGTCCGAACGCCATCGGGCGGCGTCCACGCCTACTACCTCCGTGGCCTTGTCGACGAGCAGCGGTCCTGGCAGGTGCCCGGTCAGCACGTCGACTTCCGGGGAGACGGCGGCTACATCATTGCTCCGCCGTCGCGGGTCGACGGTCGGCCGTACGAGCTGATCACCGTCGCCCAACACAGGGCCACCCCCGTTGATGCCGCTGCTCTCCGCTCGTTCCTCGAACCGCCGCGGCCGAATCGACCGCCGACCTCGATGCCCGCGATCGGGTCTCGCCCCGACAAGCTGGCTGACTGGGTTGCTTCACGACCCGAAGGGGCACGCAACCATGGGCTGTTCTGGGCGGCCTGCCGGATGGTCGAGGAGGGGCACCCCTTCGACTCGACCGCCAACCTCCTCGGCGACTCAGCTCGCTCGGCCGGGCTCTCCGACCAGGAGGCCATGACGACGATCCGATCGGCGTACCGGATCGCTTCGCGTCTGGGGACGGCCGACATCGTCCGCCCTACGAACGCGGCTGAGGCGGTGTCGCTATGAACAACAACGACCACTACGAGCGGCGCGAGGACCGGGTCATGCCCGAGCAGGCGATACCCCAGCCGCAGACCGACGACACCGTCAACGCACTCGTGTTGCACCGGGACCCGTCCGTTCCGGTCGCCAAGCCGGTGGCCGCGCGACCAGCTCAGCGCGGGATCGCCTGGGTGCGTCCCAGCGAACTGCCGACGCTCGTCGGCTCGAGATGGACCAACCGTGGCATCGACCTCCAGTCCGAGTTGGTTCGTCGCTCGCGGCGTGCGCCGGTCAAGGCAGCGAAAGCCGGGCGACGGATCAGCCGAACCGCCATCGCCCGTCCAGGGCCGGTGACCCCGTCGGTGACCTCGACCGAGGAGCTGGGGCTATGAGCAGCGCACTCGACGAAGCGCCCCTGGACTTCACCACCACCGAGGGACTCCGGCTCATGCTGGTCCGGCTGCGCTACCGCTCGGACGGCTGGAGCCACGATCCGGAGGCGTCGGACCTCATGAGCTACGCGATGGAGAAGTACGGCGCCCTCGCCCGCAAGTACGGGTACGAACCCGTCGAAGCCGCCATCGCGGCGTTCGAAGCCATGCACACCCGAGCAGTGCGTGTCGCAGAGGATCCGTGGGCCGTCGTGACGCGAGCGGTCGAGCTCACCCTCGTCTACGACCAACGGGCCGACGGTCTTCTGTGCTCGAACCATCAAGCACGACGCGAAGCCGCCATTGAACGCCACGACGCCGAGCGGTTCAGCGACCGTGAGGCCGAGCTCGCCGACTTCCACCCAGCCTTCGCCGTCCCCGCACCGCAGGACCTCATCGACTTCGACCCGATCGCAGCACCCCAGAACGACGAGACCGAAGACGACGAGAAAGATTCCAGCGACCTGGAAGGTGAGGACGCCGAGGACGAGCCCACGAACGCCTGGTTCGCGGTGGACGACGCGGTTGACGTCTTCGTCGCCCTCCGATGGCCAGAGGACGTGGCACGAAACGCCATCGAGTACATCTGCACGAAGCTGATGCGCTCAGGCAACCGAAAGACCGCCTTCGAGGCCCTCCGTCGGGACCGGCACGCCCACGCGCTCCTCGACGTCGGCCAGCGAGCCTGGTTGATGTTCCTCCGAGTGATCCTCGGCAACCAGCACCCCGACCGGCGACACACCTCGGCGGGTCGAGGGATGCTGCTGCGACTCGTCATCGGGGACACGCCCGAAGACCTCCTCGCCGACAAGGCACTCGTCGCCGAGATCGCCAGTATCCGCCAGCCGGTCCGCGTCCGGACCGCGGGAGGTCGGCGTGTCTGAGCACGACGGTCACATCGAACTGGAACGCCGGGTCGATTCGATCTCCGTCGGGGTCCGGCACCGCCAACACCCCGAGGACGGCATCGAGCCACTGATGATGTCCATCCAGAAGCTGGGGCTGTTGCAGCCGGTGACCATCACCCCGGACGGCGTCCTGGTGTGTGGCGCTCGCCGGCTCGAAGCGGTGAAGCGGTTGGGCTGGCGCACCTTGAAGGTATGGGTACGGTCCGGGATCTCTGACGATCTGAACCGACTGCTCGCGCAGCAGGACGAGAACGAGCAGCGCAAGCCGCTCAACCAGTTGGAGCAGGCTGCCCTGTTCCGGGAGCTCCGGAGGCTGATTGCCGAGGATGCTGCCCGCCGTCAGAAGGAATCGCAGTTCGGAGAGGGCGGAAAACCGAGAGAAGTTAGCGGTCCCGGCTCCGGGCCGGGACCGCTGCCAGGGCACGGAGACACTCGCCACCAGGCCGCTGTGGCGGTGACCGGCAAGGCGTCGTACCACCACCTCGAACGGATCTCGGCAATCGAGCGCGTTGCCGCCGACCGAAGCCTCCCCGAGACCCTTCGCAAGATCGCCGAGGCGGAGTTGGACGACATAGCGGAGGGTGGCGATGTCAGGCCGGCGTATGAGCGGGTGATGGCGGCGAAGGAACTGATCGCGGTGGACGACACCGCCATGCCGACCGGGTCGATCACCCCCGAAGAGATCGAGACCCTCACGAACGAAGCGACCGGGATCGTCAATCAGCGAAGCAAGCGTCGCGGCGCGAAGGGCAGGAGGAATCCCGGCACCTCGCACCGAAGCCTTCGTGCCTTCGTGCTGACGTGGGGCGATCTCGACGGCTGGTCTCGCTACTACAACCCGGCTGAGATCGCGGCCGAGCTCAAGAACGACGACTGGGACATGTTCGAGCGGGTGCTCGCAGAGACCATCGCCTTCGCCGACGAGGTCCGGGCGTTGCGAGCGGCCACCATCTCCGCGTAGCGGAGCATCCGGCACACCTGCCTGCTACCCGTGACCGAAGCTTCCGAGGTGCAGCATGCTCTACCCGACCATTTCAGACGACCTCCGTCGACGCCGCCTCATCGTCATCGGCGTCGTGATCGCTGTGTTGGCGATCGCCTTCATTGCGTACGCCGTTCTGGTTCACCGTTCGCACTCCTCGACCGGGAGCTCGCCCAGCGCCACGAACGGAACCGTCGAGTTACCACCGATCGACACGCAGCCTGCGCTCACCGAACTCCGGTCGCTGCCGCCGACAACGGACCCCGAGACCTTTGCCCGCCAAGTCGCCGAGGCGCTGTTCTGGTGGGATACCGCCACGGTCGTTAAGCGCACCGATCACATCGAGCAGTTGGTCGCGGTCGCCGATCCGACCGGTGAGTCCACGCCCGGGCTCGTGTCGGACCTCGACAACTACTTGCCCACGGAGGATGCCTGGATCGAGCTCGCGAAGTACGAGACACGCCAGTGGATCGTCATCGACTCGGTAACCACGCCGACGAAGTGGTCCGATGCGCAAGACCAGGCCGGCGACGAGCTGCTGCCGGGCACGGCCGCCTTGACGATTCATGGCACGCGCCACCGCGCAGGCGTCTGGGAGGGCGACCCAGTCGCGTCCGAGCACGACGTGGCCTTCACCCTCTTCCTCGTGTGCGGGCCGTCGTATCCCGAGTGCCACCTGCTGCGGTTGTCGATGCTCGACAATCCTCTGGAGTGAGCGATGGCCAAGGCGATCGCTGCCGGGGTGGTTGCACTTCTCTTGGCACCCGCGAGCATCCTGCTCGGTCTCGGGTCGCTGCTCGGTCCCGCGGCACAGGCGCAGTGCCTCCCCAGCACTTCCTCGGTCTCGACCGCAGCCAACTCGGTGGTTCCGGAGACGTCGCATGTCGTCTTCCCGCTCCCAGCCGGAACCTGGGTGCGGACCAGTGGCTTCGGCATTCGCGTGCACCCGATCACGGGCGAGCGCAAGCTGCACACCGGCGTCGACTTCGCCGCTCCCGGCGGGACGCACATCCTCGCTGCCGCAGATGGCCGCGTAGCGTTCGCCGGCCCGGCCACGGGCTACGGCCACCTCATTCTGATCGAGCACACCGTCGGCGGTCAGCAGGTCGCCACTGGCTACGCGCACATGTATGCCAACGACATCCACGTCGTGGCTGGCGACTCAGTCACGGCCGGGCAGTACCTCGCCGACGTCGGCAGCGACGGGTACTCCACCGGCTCACACCTCCACTTCGAGGTACGGCCGGGCGGGGCAGACGGCGCCCCGATCGACCCAGAGCCTTGGCTCGCCTCGAACGGTGCCGCAAACGTCGAGGGCGGCGCCGCTGGAAGCGAGGCGGGATGCGGCACCGGCGGCGGTCCGGCCTCCCCGTACAGCGGGGAGCGCCCGGACAACCTCGTCGGCGACCCGACGTCGGAGGGCCAGATCACCGAGCGGACCGCCCACGCACTCGCCGAGGTTCAGAAGAACTTCCCCGGCACCCACTGGTCCTGCTGGTCCGAGCGTCCAGGAACGAAGTCGGAGCACCCGCTCGGCCGCGCCTGTGACGGCACCTTCGGCAACTCCATCGGCACCGCCGCGACCGGCCTGGCGCTCGACCGCGGGTGGAAGGTCACCAACTGGCTCAAGTCGAGCGCCGAGACGCTCGGCGTCGAGTACCTCATCTGGCAGGGACGCATCTGGTCCGTCGCGCGAGACTCCGAGGGATGGCGTCCGTACGACGGCGGAGGGATGCACGACCCCAACGGCGTGACCGGCGGCCACTACG
>CALMKG010000554.1 GCA_937867175.1 uncultured Propionibacterium sp.
ACGTGGACGTGCTGCTGATCGACGACATCCAGTTTCTGGAGTCGAAGATCCAGACGCAGGAGGAGTTCTTTCACACCTTCAACACGCTGCACAACGCTCAAAAGCAGATTGTGATGACCTCGGACCGGCCCCCGAAAGCACTGGAGGCCTTGGAACCCCGGTTGCGCAGCCGTTTCGAGTGGGGCCTGATCACCGACGTGCAGCCGCCCGACCTGGAGACCCGCCAGGCGATCCTGAAGCGCAAGGCCATCTCCGAGCAACTGCTGGTTCCGCCGGAGGTCTTGGAGTTCATCGCGTCCCGCATTCAGACCAACATCCGCGAACTGGAAGGTGCCCTGATCCGGGTCACCGCCTTCGCGTCCCTCAACCGCCAGGAAGTCGACCTGAACCTGGCCGAGGTGGTCTTGCGTGACCTGATCCCCGTTGGGGCGGACGCCCAGGTCAGCGCTTTGACGATCATCGACGAGACCGCGAACTATTTCGGGATCGCAACCGACGATCTCAAAGGGACCTCGCGCACTCAGACCTTGGTGACGGCAAGACAGATCGCCATGTACTTGTGCCGAGAGCTCACCGACCTCTCGTTGCCCAAGATCGGTCAGGAATTCGGCGGCAAGGACCACACCACGGTGATGCACGCCGATCGCAAGATCCGCCAGCTGATGCGGGAGCGCCGCAGCGTCTACAACCAGGTGACCGAACTCACCAACCGAATCAAGAAGTCCCCTGCTTGAGGCTCCGCCTTCGTGCCGGCTCGAGGGTTGTCCACAGGTGATGTGGACAACCCTCTTCCGTTGTGGATACGCCTTCCTCGACCCCCATTCGCCGCGTCGCAGGTTTTCCATAGCCCCTGTGGAATGCCTCCAGAATCTGTGGACAGGTTCGGGCGCGCTGCGGAAGGAATGTGGGCCGGCGTGCACATCGTCGGTCAAGATGCACAGCCGAAAGCGGCTCTGTTGACAACCCGAGGCCTTCGTCCACAGCCTCTTCGAGCGGTTCACTTCGATGGATGCCAGCCCTCCACAGATTCCACCGAAGTGACTACTACTGCTGAATAGAGATACAACAAGAACACCTAGAAGTAACCTGAGGACCGCCGCACGCCTGAGGGCCAACACCGCCAATAGGATGACCTACCTGCCAATCCTGGACGCCATCGCTCTCCAGTGACCGGCGCACGGTTCGAGGCGGATATGATGCCCACAGGTCATGGCCTCCCGGCGCGCTGGGCGGTGCAAGGTCGCAGCGGCGCCCACCTGCACTGAAGCGCGTAGCCCGCGATCGATGATGTGAAGGATGACACCGTGAAGATTCGTCTTGAACGCGATGTGATGGCCGAGGCTGTTGCCTGGGCGGCTCGCAGCCTGCCAAGTCGGCCCAGCGTCCCCATCCTTGCCGGCCTGATGATCAAGGCGGATGTCAACGGTGTCTCGATGAGCAGTTTCGACTACGAGACCAGCGCACGGGTACAGGTGGCGGCCGACGTCATGGATGAAGGTGAGGCGCTGGTCTCCGGGCGCCTGCTCGCCGACATCGCCAAGAGTCTGCCGAACCGTCCGGTTGACTTCAGCAGCGACGCCATTCGCGCCGAACTGGTCTGCGGGCCGGCCCGGTTCACCCTGCAGATGCTCCCGGTCTCTGACTACCCGACGCTGCCCGAGATGCCAACCGCCACCGGTGAGGTCGCCAGCGACGTCCTGGCTCATGCGATCGCCCAGGTTGTGGTGGCGGCCGGGCGCGACGAACTCTTGCCCGTCTTCACCGGCGTGCGTCTGGAGATCAATGGCGACAACCTGTCGTTGCTCGCCACGGACCGTTACCGGATGGCGCTGAAGGAACTGGCGTGGCGTCCAGCCAGCAGCGGCGCCGAGGGTGCTGCATTGGTGCCGGCACGGGTGCTGAGTGAGGCCGCCCGGTCGATGGCCGGAGGCGAAACGGTCACTCTGGCATTGTCGAACACCGGCATTGGCGAGGGGCTCATCGGTCTCGAGGGGGCCGGTGCCGGCACCACTCGCCAACTCACCACCCGACTGTTGGGCGGCGAGTTCCCGAAGGTGCGGCACCTGATGGACATCAGGCCGAACGTGGCGGTGCGCTGCAAGACCGATGAGATCATGGCTTCGGTCAAGCGCGTCTCGCTGGTCGCCGAGCGCAACAGTCCGCTGCGGATGCTCATCTCGGACGAACAGATCGCCCTTGAGGCCGCCTCGGGCGACCAGGCGCAGGCTTCCGAGGCGGTCTCCGCGCAGGTCGAGAACGTGGCCGGCGGCGAGCTCGCGATCACCGCTGCCGGTTTCAACCCGCACTACCTTTCCGACGCGCTGACGGCCGTCGACACCCCGTACGTGCACTTCTCGTTCACCGCGCCGGGCAAACCCTGCCTGGTGCAGGGGCTGGACGAGATCGACGGCGACCCAAAGGACGACTACAAGCACGTCATCATGCTGATGCGGCTGCCCGGCTGACGCCACGGCTTCGGCAGTGGGTTCGCCGGTAGGCTGAAAGCCATGTTCGTCGCCCGGTTGGAACTGCACCAGTTCCGCAACTATGCCGAGGCCGATGTCCGCCTGGCACCGGGGGTGACGATCTTCCAGGGTGCCAACGGTCAGGGCAAGACCAACCTGGTGGAAGCGGTCGAGTACCTGTCGCGACTTGGTTCGCACCGAGTCAGTACCGATGCGCCGCTGGTGCAGTTCGGCACCGAGCAGGCCGTGATCCGCGCCGAGGTGCTGGCCGGCCGCGACGATTCGCGTCGGCTGTTGCTGGAACTTGAGATCAATCCGGGTCGCGCCAATCGTGCCCGTATCAACCGGGCCGCGCTGCCGCGCACCCACGATCTGCTGGGGGCGTTGCGCACTGTCGTCTTCTCACCAGAGGACCTCACGGTCGTCAAGGGCGACCCGGCGGCTCGGCGCGGCTTCCTCGACGACCTGGTGATCAGTCGCTGGCCACGGATGCTCGGCGTGAAGCAGGACTACGACAAGGTGGTTCGGCAGCGTAACGCGTTGCTGAAGTCGCTGCTGGGCACGCGTCCGGACGCCGAGGCCGAGTTCACCATCGAGATCTGGGACGCTCAACTTGTCACCCTCGGCAGCGAATTGTTGGCTGCGCGCCTCGATACGCTCGCTGAACTGCGGGCCCCGGCGGCGGCGTCCTACGCCGCGATCGCGCCGGTCAACAATCAGATCGACGTGTCGTACCGTTGCGGCTTCGAACTGCCGGACGACCCGGCAGAATTGGCGTCCACCTTCGCAGCTTCCTTGGCGGAGCGTCGCCGCGAGGAGTTGGCTCGAGGTCTGACCTTGGTCGGGCCACACCGTGATGATTTGATGTTGTCGATCGGCGAGCTGCCGGCTCGCGGCTATGCCAGCCACGGCGAATCGTGGTCGCTGGCTTTGGCGCTGCGACTCGGTGCGTTCGACCTGCTGCGCGCCGACGGTATCGAGGCGGTGTTGATTCTGGACGATGTCTTCTCCGAACTGGACGCCACCCGGCGCGAACGTTTGGCGCTGGCTGCTCGGCAGGCCGAACAGGTGTTGGTCACCGCAGCGGTCGCCTCCGACGTCCCGGAACAGCTGTCGGGGGCCCGCTTCGAGGTGCAGGCCGGGCGCATCACCCCATCTGCGGGGCCCGCAACCCGACCGGAGCAGGCCGATGTTCGGGCGTCCTGACGAGTTCCGGCGTCCTGACGAGGAGTTCCGGCCGCCAGCCGCCGATGGCCAACCGGGTACCGGCGAGCAGGACGACGCCCTGGTCTTCCCCGACCCGATTGTCGCCGACGACCACGACCCGCTCGGCGTCGAGGTGGCCACCAGGATTGCCCATGATGTCGCGGGCATCCTGCCACCCCCACGCGGAGTGACACCCCGGCGTCGCAAGTCGCATTCTGAGTTCGAGGAGCAGCGCTCCGGTGCCGGCCCGGATGACCGCGACCCCCAACTGTTGGGCAGTGCGCTGGGCAAGTACGTCGGACGCCGCGGCTGGCAGACCCAGCTCGGGCTGCGCCGACTGTTGCAGCGTTGGCCGCAGATCGTCGGCCCGGTGAACGCCCAGCACTGCGAACCGGCCGGATTCAACGACCAGGTCCTGCTGGTGCGTGCCGAGTCGACCACCTGGGCAACCGTGCTGCGCCAGCTCGCGCCCCAGATTGTGGCCAAGCTGAATGCCGAACTCGGTGAGGGCTCGGTCGTCCGTATCGAGGTGCGCGGGCCGGCGGCACCCAGCTGGAAGCACGGCATCAGGTCGGTTCGGGACGGTCGAGGGCCCCGCGACACCTACGGTTAGCCTGCGGCGGGGTTGGTTTGTGGGTCTGGATGGTCGGTGGGGACGGTTCGTCCACGCGGTGGGGTTGGTCTGTGGGTCTGGATGGTCCGTGGGGACGGTTCGTCCACGCGGGGGCTGCCCGTCCGACCTCGGTGGACAGGTGCCCCGGTGGGGGACCAACTTGGACGCCTCCTGACGCGTTGAATCGGCCGAGATCGGCGGGGAAGCGGCATTCCTCGTCCACCGAGGGGGCAGCGGCTGGGCTGTCGGGCCCCACAATGGTAGGATTTTGCACTTGGGACGGGTCGGCTCACGACCCATGGGGCAAGGGCCCACCGCCGGCCAGGCGGTTCCGAGCGACGAAGGAGCTGCTGCCGGTGAGTGATCTGGCAATGCGGTCGGGCGAGACGAACGCTTCCGATGATCCGGTGGACAACGCCCCCGAAGGCGCTGGCGAGCCCGATCAAGACATCCACTTCGAGGACTCTGCTGCCGACTTGCACGCCGAGGGCGAGTACGGGGCGTCGCAGATCCAGGTACTCGAGGGGCTGGAGGCGGTTCGCAAGCGTCCGGGCATGTACATCGGCTCTACCGGTGAGCGCGGCTTGCACCATCTGGTCTATGAGATCGTCGACAACTCGGTGGACGAGGCGTTGGCCGGCTACTGCGACCACATCAAGATCGAACTGATCGACGGCGGCGGCTGCCGGGTCATCGACAACGGCCGCGGTATCCCGGTGGCCATCCACCCGACCGAAGGTGTCTCGTCGTTGACGCTGGTGCTGACGGTCTTGCACGCCGGCGGCAAGTTCGGTGCCGGCGGTTACAAGGTGTCCGGCGGCCTGCACGGTGTGGGTAGCTCGGTGGTCAACGCGCTGAGCGCCCGGATGATCGCCGATGTGCGTCGTGACGGCCACCATTGGCGTCAGGGCTTCTCCCTGGGTGTGCCGGACGGCCCGGTGGAGCAGTTGGAGGAGACCGACCAGACCGGTACGACGATCACGTTCTTCCCCAGCTCCGACATCTTCGAGACCACGAACTTCAATTACGAGACGCTGGCCACCCGTTTCCGTGAGATGGCCTTCCTCAGCAAGGGCCTGCGAATCGAGATCGTCGATCTGCGCAAGGACCACGTCGACGAGGAGGGCACCCACATCGGCGATGAGTTCCTCTTCGCGAACGGCCTGGTCGACTTCGTGCGCTACCTGACCGGAAACCGGGAGCCACTGACCAACATCATCGACGTGGAGGCCCACTCCAGCGAACTCGGCATGGGCCTCGAACTCGCCATGCAGTGGAACACCGGCTACGGGTCGTCACTGCACACCTTCGCCAACACCATCAACACTCATGAGGGCGGCACCCATGAAGAGGGCCTGCGGGCGGCGCTGACGCTGACCGTCAACAAGTGGGGCGAGGCCTGGGGGTTGATCCGCAAGAAAGAGGACCGGGTCGGCAACGAGGACATCAGGGAGGGCCTCACCGCGATCTTGTCCATCAAGATCTCCGAGCCGCAGTTCGAGGGCCAGACCAAGACGAAGCTGGGCAACACCGAGGCCCGCGGCTTTGTGCAGAAGGTCGTCTACGACCGGCTGGGTGACTGGATGGAACGCAACCCGGCCGAGGGCAAAGAGATCGTCCGCAAGGCAATTTCGGCGGCGTCCGCCCGGATCGCCGCCCGCAAGGCCCGTGAGGCGGCCCGCAACCGCAAGGGGCTGCTTGGGGGCGGCGGGCTGCCCGGCAAGCTGGCCGACTGCTCGTCCACCAACCCCGAAGAGTGCGAGGTCTTCATCGTCGAGGGTGACTCGGCAGGCGGTTCGGCCAAGGGTGGGCGCAATCCGCGGATCCAGGCGATCCTGCCGTTGCGCGGCAAGATCCTGAACGTCGAGAAGGCCCGCATCGACCGCATCTGGGCGAACAAGGAGGTCGAGGCGATCATCAGCGCGCTCGGCACCGGCGTGCACGACGACTTCGACATCAACAAGCTGCGCTACCACAAGATCGTCCTGATGGCAGACGCCGACGTCGACGGCAGCCACATCCGGACGCTGCTGTTGACGCTGTTGTTCCGCTTCATGAAGCCGCTGATCGACCAGGGCTACGTCTACCTGGCTCAGCCTCCGCTGTACCGGCTGCGTTGGACGAATGCGCCGCACGAACTCGCCTACAACGACATCGAACGCGACGCACTGCGCGACGCCGGCCGGATGGCCGGCAAGAAACTGCCCAACGTGAACCCGATCCAGCGCTACAAGGGTCTTGGCGAGATGGATGCCCAGGACCTTTGGGAGACGACCATGGACCCAGAAGGCCGGATTCTGCTGCAGGTGACCCTCGACGACGCCGCCCGTGCCGACCAGATGTTCTCGATCCTGATGGGCGAGGACGTCGAGGAGCGCCGCCACTTCATCCAGCGCAATGCCAAGGACGTCCGATTCCTGGACATCTGACCCGGACGACGACCCCAGCCGCGCATCCAGAAGGAATGAGTAGATGACTGACACCCCGCAGGGTCCCCGCGACCCGGACGACGACATCCTGGGCGGCGACCAGACCGGCCGTCCCGGCGGCAACCCGGTGAGCGCCGAGGAAGCCGCCGAGCAGACCGTCGAGGCCATCAGCGAGCCGCGCAAGGGCATCATCGAGCAGATCGACCTGCAGACCGAGGTGCAGAGCTCTTACCTCGAATACGCGATGAGCGTGATCGTGGGGCGTGCGCTGCCCGATGTCCGCGATGGCCTCAAACCGGTGCATCGGCGGGTCATCTACGCGATGTACGACGGCGGCTACCGGCCCGACCGCGGCTGGAACAAATGCTCCCGCGTGGTCGGCGAGGTGATGGGTCTTTACCACCCGCATGGTGACTCGGCGATCTACGACACCCTCGTCCGGCTGGCCCAGCCCTGGGTGATGCGTGCGCCGCTGGTGAGCGGGCAGGGCAACTTCGGTTCCCCCGGTAACGACCCGGCCGCAGCGATGCGGTACACCGAGTGCAAGATGGCACCGCTGGCCATGGAGATGGTCCGTGACATCAACGAGAACACCGTCGATTTCCAGGACAACTACGACGGACGCGAGAAGGAGCCGTCGGTATTGCCCGCCCGCTTCCCGAACCTGCTGGTCAACGGTTCCTCCGGGATTGCGGTCGGGATGGCCACCAACATCCCGACCCACAACCTGCGCGAGGTCAACGATGCCGTGCAGTGGGCGTTGGCCAACCCGGACGCCACGCCGGAGGAGCTGCTCGAGGCGGCGATGGCCCGGGTGAAGGGCCCCGACTTCCCGACCGGCGCGCTGATCGTCGGACGCCAGGGCATTGAGGACGCACAGCGCACCGGGCGTGGTTCGGTGACCATGCGTGCGGTGATCAACATTGAGGAGGACGCCCGCGGGCGCACCACTTTGGTGGTCACCGAGTTGCCGTACATGTGCAACCCTGACAACCTCGCCCAGCGGATCGCCGACTTGGTCAACGCCGGGCGGTTGACCGGCATCGCCGACATCCGCGACGACACCTCGGCCCGTACCGGGCAGCGGCTGGTCATCGTCCTCAAGCGGGACGCCCAGCCGCGCGTGGTGATGAACAACCTGTTCAAGCACACCCAGCTGCAGGACAACTTCAGCTGCAACATGCTGGCGCTGGTCGACGAGGTACCGCGAACCCTGCGGCTCGACCAATTCATCAAGTACTGGGTCGATCACCAGCTCGAGGTCATCCGCCGGCGGACGCAGTACCGGCTGGACGAAGCCGAGAAGGCTGCCCATATATATCGGGGTCTAGTCAAGGCGCTAGACGCCCTCGATGAGGTGATAGCGCTCATCCGACGTTCGCCGAACTCGGAAGCCGCGAACCTGGGACTGCAGGAGTTGCTGGACATCGACGAGGTGCAGGCCCAGGCCATCCTCGACATGCAGCTGCGCCGGCTGGCCGCGCTGGAGCGGCAGAAGATCATCGATCGGCTGGCCGAGCTGGAGCGCACCATCGCCGACCTGCTCAACATCTTGGCCAACGAAGCACGCCAGCGCGAGATCGTGTCGACCGAGTTGCAGGAGATCGTCGACAAGTTCGGTGACGAGCGTCGCACTCAGATCATCTCGGCCGACGGCGACATGAGCGACGAAGACCTCATCCCCGACGAGGACTGCGTCATCACGCTCACTCGCGGCGGCTACATCAAACGCACCCGCATCGACCAGTACCGCGTCCAAAAGCGCGGTGGTCGGGGCGTCCGGGGTGCCTCGTTGCGTGCGGAAGACCAGGTAGAGGGGGTCTTCACCGCCCGCAGCCACGACTGGCTGGTCTTGTTCACCAACATGGGCCGCGCCTACCGCATCAAGGCCTGGCATCTGCCCGAGGGTGGCCGGGACGCCAAGGGTGGCCACGTCGCCGGCCTGCTCAGCTTCCTGCCTGACGAGCACATCGCCCAGGGCATCGTGCTGCGCAGCTATGACGACGCCGAGTACCTGGTGCTGGCGACTCGCAAGGGGTTGGTGAAGAAGACCGCCTTGTCGTCCTATGACTCGCCGCGCCAGGCCGGGCTGATCGCAGTCAATTTCCGCGACGCCGAGGACGAGTTGATCGGCGCCGAACTGGTCAACGCCGACGACGATGTGCTGCTGGTCAGCCGCAAGGGCCAAGGGGTCCGGTTCCCGGTCGACGACGAGCAGGTGCGTCCGATGGGACGCACCACCTCGGGTGTCACTGGGATGCGGTTCCGCGGTGATGACGAACTGTTGAGCATGGCGGTGATCCCGGCCGAAGCCGACGAGGACTCCCGCTTCCTGTTCAGCGTGACCGATGAGGGCTATGCCAAGCGCACCCCGGTCTCGGAGTTCCGTCGACAGAACCGTGGGGGGCTTGGGGTGCGCGCGATGCGCCTGAGCGACGAGCGCGGCGGCCTGGTCGCGGCGTTGGTGGTTTCGGAGGAGGACGAGGTGATCTCCTTCAAGGCCTCAGGTCAGGTGATCCGTAGCGCGGTGGCCGACGTCTCACCGACCGGACGCGACACGATGGGCGTCAAGTTCGTCGGCATCAAGGGGGACGACCAGGTGGTCGCGGTGACGGTGAACCCGGAGCCCGAGGAGGACGAGAACGCCGAAGAGGCCGGCACCGAATCGATCGCTGCGGCGGAGTCAGAGGTGGCGTCCGACGACGACGGCGCTACTGTTGGGCAAGACGTGAGTGCCGAGCGAGAGGCAACCGATGAGTGACGACCGCGAGACGGTTTCGGTGCCGACGACCCCGTCCGGTGGCGACCCGGAGGGTCGCCTGCAGACCGAGGTCAGGCAAGAGGACGCCCCGACCGCGGTGAACCCGGTCGTGAA
>CALMKG010000555.1 GCA_937867175.1 uncultured Propionibacterium sp.
CCGAACTGGTGCGCAAGAAGACCGCCGCGATGTTCGCCGGCTTCATCACCCGCCTTGCCCCCGAGGACAATCTGATGGGCGAAGGCCTGTCGGATGCCGATGGCGTGGCGCTCGCTGGCCTGGAGCCGGGCACCTTGCAAATCCTGGAGCCGGGCGAGGATGTGAAATTCTCCGACCCTGCTGATGTTGGTGGCAGCTACGCGGAGTTTCTGCGCACCCAGTTCCGGGCGGTGGCCGCCGCCATCGGCATCACCTACGAGCAGCTGACCGGCGACCTGACGGGCGTGAACTACTCGTCCATCCGCGCCGGGCTGCTTGAGTTTCGCCGCCGGATGGAAGCCATCCAGCACGGCGTGATCGTCCATCAACTGTGCCGCCCGGTGTGGAATGCCTGGCTAGATCAGGCCGTGCTCGCAGGTAGCGTCACAGCGCCCGGGTTTGCCCGCCGCCGCCGCGAGTACGCCGCCTGCAAATGGATTCCGCAGGGGTGGCAGTGGGTCGATCCGGAGAAAGAGTTCAAGGCGATGCTGCTGGCGATTCGTGCCGGCCTGATGTCCCGGTCGGAGGCGATCTCGGCCTTCGGTATGGACGCCGAAGACGTCGACCGTGAGATCGCCGCCGACAACGCCAGGGCCGATGCGCTCGGGCTGATCCTCGATTCCGACCCGCGCAATGCGGCCAAGGCCGCAACAGCAACCCCGCCGCCCTCACCTCAGGACTGACCCCATGAATCTGTTGCCCCATATGGCGGCGCGCCTCTTCGGTGCGCCGCTGATGATCCATCGTCCCAAGCTCGAGGTGATCCTCGCCGTGCTGGGTCCGCGCATTGGTCTGGCGCAGGCGGCCGTGCCGAGCGATGCCATTCCAGATCGAGTCGCTACGCCGACTGGAGCCACCGGCATCGCCGTGCTGCCGGTCTACGGCACGCTCGTGCGCCGCACGGTCGGACTGGAAGCCGAATCCGGCCTCGCCAGTTATCAGGGCGTCGCCACGATGTTGGACGCGGCCGTGGCCGACCCCAACGTTGCGGCGATCCTGCTCGACATCGACAGTGCCGGGGGCGAGTCGGGTGGCGTGTTCGACCTGGCAGACCGGGTCCACGCTGCGACCAAGGTCAAGCCGGTCTGGGCCCTGGCCAACGACATGGCGTTCTCGGCTGCCTATGCCATCGGTTCGGCTGCCAGCCGTCTGATCGTGACGCGCACCGGTGGCGTGGGCTCCATCGGGGTCATTGCGATGCACGCCGACCAGTCGGTGAAGGACGCCAAGGACGGCGTGCGCTACACGACTGTATTCGCCGGGGCGCGCAAGAACGATCTCAACCCGCACGAGCCGATCTCCGACGAAGCGCACGCCTTCCTCAAGGCCGAAGTCGGGCGCGTCTATGACCTGTTCGTCGACACCGTCGCCCGCCACCGGAATCTCTCGGCGGACGCGGTGCGCGCCACCGAGGCCGGCATCTATTTCGGGGCCGACGCGGTAGCCGCAGGGCTTGCCGATGCCGTCGGCACCTTCGACGACGTGCTGCTCGAACTCACCGATTCACTTTCCCAACGTCTTGTGTTGCCGGCTGCCGTTTCCACGGTCGCGGCCGCGCAGGGCATTTCCTCGCAACTCAGACTGGAGACCTCCATGAATGAACCCGCAACCCCTGCTGCTGATGGGACTGGCGTTGATCCTGATCGCGCTACTCCTGCAACGCCCACCCCGGCAATGACCATCGACGACGCCCAGGAGGTCGCCGAACTCTGCGCGCTGGCTGGCTGCCCCGAGCGCATCCCGGGCTACCTCGCCGCGCGCACGTCGCCCGCCAAGGTGCGCAGCCAACTGCTGACCGCTCGCGCCGACAGCCCTGAAATCACGAGCCACATCGCACCGGATGCGGCCAAGCCGAACCCCCAATCCCTCAACGACAACCCGCTGGTAATGGCCGCTCGTGCCCGCGCCGGCAAGGAGAACTGAAATGCCTGCCATCACCGAAGGACTCAACCTCGGCGACCTTCTGAAGTACGAAGCGCCGAACCTGTTTTCCCGCGACCAGGTGACGGTCGCCTCCGGCCAGACGCTGCCCTTGGGTGCGGTGGTCGGCATCGTGACCGCCACCGGCAAGGTCAAGCAGATTGACCCGAGCGCCACCGACGGCAGCCAGTACGCCGCAGGCGTCCTGATGCAGCCGTGTGACGCGGCGCTCATCGACCGCGAGGACGGACTGATGGTGGCGCGTCACGCCATCGTCGCCGATCACGCCCTGACCTGGCCCGCCGCCATCACCGTCGCCGAGAAGCAGGTCGCTGTCCTGCAGCTGAAGAGCCTCGGCGTTCTCATCCGCAAAGGAGTCTGACCATGAACAACCCCTTCGACAATCCGTCGTTTTCGATGTCGGCGCTGACCGCCGCCATCAACATCCTGCCCAACAACTACGGCCTCATGGAAAGCATGGGCCTGTTCCCGGCCAAGCCGGTGCGCTTCCGTTCGGTGGTGGTGGAGGAAAAGAACGGCATCCTGACCCTGTTGCCGACAATGCCTGTCGGCTCGCCCGGGACCGTCGGCAAGCGCGGCAAACGCAAGCTGCGCTCGTTCGCCATCCCTCACATCCCGCACGACGATGTGGTGCTACCCGAGGAAGTCCAAGGCATCCGCGCCTTCGGTTCGGAAACCGAAGTCCAGACCGTAGCGGCAGTGATGGCCGAGCACCTGCAGACGATGCGCAACAAGCACGCCATCACCCTGGAGCATCTGCGCATCGGCGCGCTCAAGGGCATCATCCTCGATGCCGATGGTTCGGAGCTCTACAACCTCTTTGACCTGTTCGACATCTCGCCGAAGGTGGTCAATTTCCAGCTGAGCAACGCTGCGACGGACGTGAAGAAGAAGTGCCTCGATCTCAAACGCTACCTGGAGAAGAACCTCAAGGGCGAGCGGATGAGCGGGGTGCACTGTCTGGTCTCCGAGGAGTTCTTCGACGCGCTGACCAGTCACGACAGCGTCAAGGCTGCCTACGACCGTTGGCAGGATGGTCTGGCCCTGCGTTCCGATCTGCGCTCGGGTTTCACTTTTGCCGGCATCACCTTCGAGGAATACTCGGGCGAGGCCAGCGACGGCGACGACAACGTGCATCGCTTCATCGCTGCCGGCGAGGGACACGCCTTCCCACTCGGCACGGTGGACACTTTCGCCACCTACTTCGCGCCCGCCGACTTCAACGAGACGGCGAATACGCTGGGCCAGCCGCTGTACGCCAAGCAGGAGCCGCGCAAGTTCGAGCGGGGTACCGACATCCACACCCAGTCCAACCCGCTGCCGATGTGCCATCGCCCTGCCGTGCTGGTGAAGGTGCTGGCGTCCTGATGGCCTTCGTCGAGGACATCTACGATGCAGCGGCACGCGCAGACCTGCTGACGCGCGCAATTGTCGGGGGAACGGAGGTCATGGTCGACTTCCGTGCGCCCGATGAGGACGTGCTCGACGGTCTGGGCGTCTCGCGCAACCACACCATCCGCTATCCGGTCAGCCGGCTGCCGAATCTCACCGCCGGCAGCACGCTGGAAATCGCGGGCCAGACCTATCGCGTGCGAGAAGTGACCGCGATGGGCGATGGCACCGAGGCCCGCGCCTCGCTCACCCGACTGTAGGACTGGCTATGCCCAACTCGATCCGCGAGCAGCTTCTGCAAGCGGTGACGGGGCTTCTCACGACCGTCGCCGCCGCAGTCGGTGCGCAGGTGCGGCGCTCGCCGCCGACCGGCATCACGCGCGAGCAGTCGCCAGCCCTGCTGGTGTTCCCCGAGTCGGATGCCATCACGCAGCGACCCAACGACCGCGTCGAGCGGCAGTTGGTCGTGCGGGTGGTGGCGCTAGCCAGAGAAACCGGCGGCGAAGCGCCGGAGGTGATCGCCGACCGGTTGCTGGTGGCTGCCCACGCGGCGCTGCTGGCCGACGTCAATCTAGGCGGCCTGTGTCTCGGCATCCGCGAACTGGACTGCGAGTGGGATGTGGAGGACGCCGATGCCACGGCAGCCGCCATTCCGGCTCGTTACCAGATCACCTACCGCACGCTGGCCAACGATCTCTCAATCCGAGGATGAATCCATGCAAGTCGAACTTCTGAAACCGCACGAACACGCCGGCATTACGCGCAACCCTGGCGAAGTCATCGACCTGGCCGAAGACAGCGCCCAGTGGCTGTGCGAAATCGGCAGCGCATGCCCTGCTGCGCCCGATTCTGCGTCTTCGGCAAAACCCTCCAAACAATCCAACACTACTCAGGAGTAAGCAATGGCCTATTTT
>CALMKG010000556.1 GCA_937867175.1 uncultured Propionibacterium sp.
GTGGATCATCGCGTCAGCCGACGCGGTGCAGCCAGCCGTGGAGGTCGGGCTCGGTGCCGAACTGGATGCCGGTCAGGTGGGCACGCAGTTCGCGGGTCTTGGTGCCGGGGGTGCCGTCGCCGACCACCAACTCCAGGTCGGGCGTCTTGATCCCGATGACCGGGCTGACCACCGCCGCGGTGCCGCAGGCCAGTGCCTCGGTGATCACTCCCGATTCGATGCCGGCGCACAACTCGGCGAACCCGAGTGGACGCTCGACCGCGCGCAACCCGTGGGCGGCGGCGATGGTGAGCAGAGAGTCGCGGGTGATGCCGGCCAGGATCTGCCCGTTGAGGGCGGGGGTGACCAGTTCGCCGTCCGCGGTCACGACGAGAAAGTTCATCGTCCCGCTCTCCTCCACCCAGCTGCGGGTCGCCGAGTCGAGCCAGAGCACCTGCCCACAGCCCTGCGCGTGCGCCTCGTTTTCGGCGATCATCGACGCACCGTAGTTGCCGCCGCACTTCGCGTCCCCCGTGCCGCCGACCATCGAGCGGGCGTAGTGCGGGCTGACCCACAGCTTCAGCGGATCTGGGTAGAACGGCATCACTGGCATGCCGAGGCAGACGTAGGTGTACTCGTTGGACGCCCGGACGCCGATCAGGGTCTCGGAACCGAACATGAACGGACGCAGGTACAGGCTCTGGTCGGGCGCGCTGGGCACCCAGTCGAGGTTGAGTTCGACCAGCCGGGTGACCGAGTCGAGGAAGTCCGAGATCGGCAGCGGCGGCATCTGCATCCGTTCGGCAGAACGGGCGAATCTGGCGGCATTCATCTCGGGACGGAAGAGCCAGACCGAACCGTCAGCATGCCGGAAGGCTTTCAGGCCCTCGAAGATCTCTTGGCCGTACTGCAGCGCCGCCAGCCCAGGATGCATGGGGATCGGGCCGGTAGCCACCAGCGCATGGTCGTGCCAGCCGGCCTCGGGCGTCCAGACCGCGCGCGCCATGTGGTCGACGAAGTAGCGGCCGAACCCCGGGTCGACCAGGGCGGCTGTGATCTTGTCAGCTGGGGTGCGTGGGACGCTGGGGTCTGCGGCGAAGGTGGCCATGGACGCGAGTCTAGTGGCGAGGTCGGACGCCCCCTTCCCGAGGTGAACAATGTCGTCGTCAGCCTGGCCGTCCAGCGCAGCTGAGATGGCTCACCCCTCGTTGACGTTCTCCACTTGGTGCAGACGGCGACCGGCCTCCGAGATGGACCCGCTGAGCGAGGGGTAGACGGTGAACGCCAACGACGCCTGGTCGACGGTGAGGCGGGCAGAAACACACAGCGAAACCGCGTAGATCAGCTCGCTGGCGCCCGGTGCCACCACCACCCCGCCCACGATGATGCCGGTCTGCGGTAGGCAGAAGAGCTTGATGAAGCCGTCGTAGTGCGCCTGCATCTTCGCCCGCGGGTTCCACTTCAACTCCACCATGACGGTGCGGGCACTGATGTGGCCGGCGTCCACCTGCTCCTGGGTGACCCCGACGGTCGCAATCTCGGGGGCGGTGAAGACGTTGGACGCGACAGATCGCAGGTCGAGCGGACGCACCGCTTCCCCGAGGGAGTGCCAGACCGCGATGCGGCCCTGCATGGCGGCCACCGAGGCGAGCGGGAAGACCCCGGTCACATCACCAGCGGCATAGACCCCGCGGGCGTTGGTGCGTGACATCCGGTCCACCTCTATGTGGCCGCTCGGCTTGAGGGTCACGCCGTTCTCGATCAGGCCGAGGCCTTCGGTGTTGGGGATCGAACCGACCGCCATCAGCAGGTGACTGCCGCTGACGGTGCGCCCGTCAGCCAGCGTGAGCTCGACCCCGTCCCCGACCACGCGGGCCGACTGAGCCCTCGAGCGCGGCATTATCGTCATGCCGGACTTCTCGAAGACCTCCTGGATCACCGCGGCGGCATCGGGGTCCTCGCTCGGCAACACCATGGCACGAGACGAAACCAGCACGACGTCGGCGCCGAGCTGGCGATAGGCGCTGGCGAACTCGGCACCGGTCACGCCGGAGCCGACCACGATCAACCGTTCCGGCAATTCGGTGAGGTTGTACAGCTGCTTCCAGGTGAGGATACGTTCGCCGTCCGGTCGAGCGTCGGGCAGCTCGCGAGGCCGCGTCCCGGTCGCCAGCAGGATCATGTCTGCCGGGAACCGGCGCATGCCCTCGTCGGTCTCGGCGAGCACCACCCGGTTGTTCAGCAGCCGGCCGCGTCCCTGCACAATTTGGACGCCCTCGGCGCGGAGCCGGTCGTCGACGTCGTGGCTCTGCTCGGTGGCAAGCTGCATCAGCCGCTGATTGATCTCGGCGAGGTCGACCTTGATGGCTTCCCGCGGATGGTTGAGCGAAGGGTCGACCGGCACGATGCCCAACTCGCGGCTGTGCCGAACCCGGATCATTACCTCGGCGGTGGCGATCAGCGATTTCGACGGCACCACATCTGTCAGCACGGCTGCCCCACCGACGCCGTCCCGCTCGATCAGGGTGACGTGGCCGCCCAACTGCGTCGCCACCATGGCGGCTTCGTACCCGCCGGGACCGCCACCGATGATCACCACGTTCGCCATGGCGACATTGTGTCGCAACTCGCGCGCCGGGAGGCTAGATCAGGTTGATCAGGGCCTCGGTGACCAGCACAGCCGCTGCCGCGAAGAGCGCGACAAGCAACAGCGAACCGCGACGCACGGCCACGATCACCGCCACCCCGAGCGCGACCAGCCCCGAGACCGGCGAATCGGTGGCGAAGATGATCGCCGGGATCGTCATCGCCGTCAACACCGCAAAGGGCACGTAGTGGAGGAAGTCAAGCAGCCAGGGGTTGGTGATGCGCTTGCGCAGCGCGACCAACGGCACAGCGCGGAGCAGGTAGGTGACTGCGGCCATCACCGCGATGGCGCCCCACAGGTTCAATGCGCCACCTCCGCCGTCTCGGGACGCGGCCGATGCTGTGGCAGCCAGGTCGCGGCCGCCGCCGCGACGACGATGGTGACGATGATGATCCGCCAACCGACTTCGAGCCGATTGATCCCGGCGAGCAGGCTGCTCAACCCGGCAGCGCCCAGCACCACGGCCAAGACCTGCCACGATCCGGCGGCCGCCGGCACCACGATCGCCACGAACATGGCGTAGAGCAGCACCCCGAAGGCCGACACCAGCCGCGCCGGGAGCACCTCGCCGGCAGCCGCCCCGACGATGGTGCCGCTCGTCCAACCAATGATCGGCAAGACCATGGACGCGGCGTAGTCGCCGAAGCCGACCTGGCGCCTGCCCATGCCCAGGGCATAGATCTCGTCGGTGATGCCGGCCGCCAGCAGCAGCCTCCGGCCTGTGCCGACCTGGGGCCCCAGACGCTGCCCCAGCGAGATCGCCATCAGCACATAGCGCAGGTTGACCAGCGCCACACCGATCGCCAGCTCGAGGTAGCTGCCCTGGGCGCCGATGATCGTGATCCCGGCGAACTGGCCGGAGCTGGACAGGTTGGTGAAGCTGATCAGCCCAGCAAGGACGGGCGGCACGCCCATCCGGGCGCAGTACAAGCCGAACGCCAACGAAACGGTGAAGTAACCCAGTGCGATCGGGATCGAATCGCGCAGGGCAGCCGCGGCTGGGTTCGGGGTGGTCATCGCGCCACACCCTACCCGTCCAGGACGCGAGGGCCCGCGCCGGAGTGGGTGCACAAAATGCCGGTCTGCCGGCTCCTGCGCACCCATTCCGGTTTGCGCGGGACAGAGGTGTTGTCTTGGGGCGGTCAGGTGCTGTCTGTTCGCGGGATGGTGTTGGCCGCAACTCGTCGGCGACCTGTGCCGGAGCCGCAGCGGGCGAAACTGCCAGCATGCACCCCCGAACCTCCATCCCTGAGGCCGTGCGTTCTGTCGCCGCCGAACAGGCCAGGGTCATCAGCGTCGAGCAGGCCAAGACGCTGGGCCTGACCACCACACAGTTGCGGCGCTACTTGGACGAAGGGCATTGGACTCGACTTGCCCACGGCATCTACCTCGTCGGCCCGCCGCCACCAGACTGGTTCTCGCTGCTCTGGGCAGGAGCGCTGTACGCCGGTCCAGCGGCTGCGGTGGCCGGATTGGCCGCGGCGCGACTTTGGGGTCTGACCGCCCACGAGCAGACACCGATCTCGATTGTCCTGCCCCACAGCGCGCGGGCGCGAGCAGATTCCGCCTGGTGGGAGTTCACCCGGCGGCGGTCATCCTTTCGAATCGTGGGCAGCCCGCCACGGCTATCAGTTGAGCAGACCGTTCTGGACTTGTGCCGCCTCGAGCCGGAGCGCAGCGCCCATTGGGTCACCCAAGCGGTCGGAGCTCGCCGCACCACCGTTGAGCGATTGCGGACAGAGCTTGCAGATCTCCAGCGCCACCCCGCGCGTCGGCAACTGGGTCAACTACTGGCCGATGTCGGGCAAGGAGCGCAGAGTCCGTTGGAGCTGGTCTATCTGCGCGACATCGAGCGCGCCCACGGGTTGCCGGCGGGTCGCCGTCAGGCAAGAAGCGGCGGCTTTTGGGTCGACGTTGCCTACGACCTCGGTTTGATGGTCGAACTGGATGGGCGGCGCGGTCATGGGGGAGCAGATGCCTTCCGAGACATGGACCGGGACAACTTCCATGCCATGCACGGCATCGGAACGCTCCGCTTCGGCTGGCAGCAATGCCAAGCTGAACCTTGCCGGGTCGCGACGATGGTGGCGGTTCGGTTGCAGGCATTGGGTTGGGTCGGCGAAATGTCGAGCTGCCGCCGCTGCAGGTTGGTGCCGCCGAGGGATCTGCTTCACGGCTGAGGTGACCCGGTCGGACAGTGGGTGCACAAAATGCCGGTCTGCCGGGTTCTGCGCACCCATTGCCGGGTCAGGGCGCGGTCGGGACGCTCGCCAAGTCGGCCAGCCAGAGCCTTGAGGACGCATCCGAGGGCATCCGCCAGTCACCGCGCGGCGAGAGCGAACCGCCGGCGAGCACCTTCGGGCCGTTCGGCATCGCAGACCGCTTGAACTGGTTGGCGAAGAAGCGTCTGCCGAAAACCTCGAGCCAGCCCTTGATGGTCGCCAGATCGTAGGCCACCCGCTCCTGCTCGGGGTAACCGGCCGGCCACAGCCCCTGCGCGGCGTCCTGCCAGGCGTGCTGGGCGAGGAAGGCGATACGGCTGGGACGCAGGCCATGGCGCAGCATCCAATAGAGGAAAAAATCGTGCAGATTGTAAGGGCCTATGGTGTCTTGGGTTGACTGCGGCTTGGCGTCGCCGACCGTGGGCACCAGCTCGGGAGTGATCTCGGTGTCGAGGATCGACTGCAGCACCGTGTTGACCCGGGCGCTGAAAGCGCCGGTGCTGATCACCCATCTGATCAGGTGCTGCATCAGTGTCTTGGGGACGCCGGCGTTCACCCCGTAATGGCTCATCTGGTCGCCGACCCCGTAGGTGCACCAGCCGAGCGCCAGCTCCGACAGGTCGCCGGTGCCCAGCACCAAGCCGTGGCGCTGGTTGGCGATCCGGAACAGGTAGTCGGTGCGCAATCCGGCCTGCACATTCTCGAAGGTGACGTCGTACTGGTCGAGCGGATGACCCAGGTCGGCGAGCATCTGCTCGGCGGCCGGGCGGATGTCGAGGGTGTCGAACGTGCAACCGAGCGAGGTGGCCAGTTCGGTGGCGTTGTTGCGGGTATGGGCGGTGGTGGCGAAGCCGGGCATCGTGAAGGCCAGGATGTCGCTGCGCGGGCGGCCCGCCTCGTCCATCGCCCGGGCGGCGACCAGCAGCGCCTGGGTGGAGTCCAACCCGCCCGAGACGCCGATGACCAACTTGGAGCTGCCGACCGCCGCCAGCCGCTGCTTGAGCGCATAGACCTGGATCGAATAGGCCTCGTAGCAGTCCTGGGCGAGCCGCGACTCGTCGTCCGGGACGAACGGGAAGCGGTCCACCGTGCGGCGCAACCCGATGTCGGTGCGCGGCGGGTCGAGGGTGAACAGCACCCGTCGGTAGGCGCAGGTCGGCCGCGGGTTCTGCTCGGCGCAGTCGTTGAAGCTGCCCTGCCGCAACCGCTCCTGACCAAGCAGGTTGAGATCGACATCGGCGATGCACCAGGTGGAGTCGTTCGGGAAGCGTTCGCTGGTGGCCAGCAGCGAACCATTCTCGTGGATCGAGGTCTGCCCATCCCAGGACAGGTCGGTGGACGACTCGCCCGGTCCGGTCGCGGCATAGATGTAGGCGGACAGGTCGCGGGACGAGGCGCTGCGGCACAGCAGCTCCCGGTCGACTGCGCGTCCGACGGTGATCGGGGAACCGGACAGGTTCGCGATGACCGTGGCACCGGCCATCGCCGCGTGCGTGCTGGGCGGCAGCGGCACCCACGCGTCCTCGCAGATCTCGACCGCCAGCACGAAGCCGGGCAGGTCGCCGGCCTGAAAGAGGAGTTGGGTGCCGAACGGCACTGCCTCGCCCCCACGCACACCCGGCAGCGCGATTTCGGTCGCGGCGCAGCCGGCGCCGGACGCGAAGTGCCGCTTCTCGTAGAACTCGCGGTAGTTCGGTAGATAGCTCTTGGGCACCACGCCCAGCACCCGGCCGCGGTGCAGCACCACCGCGCAGTTGTAGAGCCGGTTGCCGTTGCGCAGTGGCGCGCCGACGACGAGAACCGGCAGCAGTTCGGCAGACGCCGCCCTGACCTGCTCGACCGCCGCGCGGGTGGCGTCCAGCACGACCTCGTTCAGCAGCAGGTCGTCGATCGAGTAACCGGTCAGGCAGAGCTCGGGGAAGACCACCAGGCCGACCCCGTCCGCGGCGAGTGCCTGCGCGATCTCAATGACGGTGGCCGCATTGTCAGGTGGGATGCCGATCGACGTGCGGGAACTGCACGCCGCGACTCGCAGGAACCCCTGGTCATAGGCGGAGCTGAAATTCACCTTCCGAGCGTCCCATAAACGTCGTGCTCACGAAGGCGCCGGCGCGCATGCTGCACCGAGCAGGCGCGCCGACGGCATCGCGGGTGGCGGCTCAGAGCAGCGAAATGGTCTGACTGAGCAGGTGGGTCTCGCCGGCGGGGACGACGATCGATTGCTCTCGGGTGTTGACGGCTTCAACGCAGACCATGCCAGTCCATTCGTCGTCGCCGAAGTCGGCCATCGCGGCGGCCTTGGCGATCCAGGGGTTCCAGACGACGGTCTGGCTGGAGCCGACCTTCTCGACCTGGATCGTTCGCCCCCAAGCCTCGTCGACGATGCGGGTCGACTCCTCCGACTCGTAGACCCGGTCGGTCTCGCCGGTGAAGTCGACGGCGCCGGACTGTACCTGGGTCTGGTTGGTGAGCCGGTCACTGAAGGCGGCGCCGTCCAAGCCCTCGACGCGGGTCTTCTTGATGTCGCCGACGGCGAAGTAGGTGTGTAGGCCCCCCTCGAACCGCAGGTCTTCGGCGCCGGCGGTCACCATGAGCTGCACCGAGAGCGCCCGGCCCATCGAGACCTGCAATGCGAGGGTGAAGTCACGTGGCATATCGGAGGTGAGATGCTCGGGGACCTCCCAACCCTCCAGCCCGAACAGCATCGTCGCGATGCCGGCTGGGCTGACCTGCGCGTGGCGCAGGTGCCACTCGGCGAGCCGGGCGAAGCCGTGGGCGGGGGCCTTGTCGTTGTCGGCGCCGGCACCGAACCACGGCCAGATGATCGGGATGCCGCCCCGAATCGCCTTGCCGGGCTCGAACACCGAGGACGCACTCAGCCACAGCACCGGGCGCGCGCCGGCGGGCGTCCACTCGGCGACATGGGCGCCATTGGTGTAGATGACGCCCTGCGCGGCCGGCGTGTCGACTTTGATGCCGGGCAGGGGTGTCTCGAAGGCGGTGAGGCCCTCAGGGAGTTCAAGTTCGGTCATGTCACCCTAAGTTACGCGTCACCAGCGGGTTCTGGGCATTCGGAGCACCCTGCTGCTGCTGATCGGCCAGGTTACGCGGATTGGGCGGCGTCGGTCGTGGGCAGCCATTGCCCATGCCGCAAGACCCGCACCGGGCGCCAGTCGGCGTCCCAGACCACCAGGTCGGCGGATCGGCCGGGCAGCAACTGCCCGGCGTCCAAACCGAGGTAGCTGGCGGGCAGCGAGGTCGCCGCCTTCAACGCCTGCCGCCAATCAACCCCAGCCCGGATGCAGTTGCGCACTGCCGCGTCCAAGATCAGCGTCGATCCGGCGATGGCGCCGCCCTCGACCAGCCGGGCCACACCATCGATCACCTGGACCGCCAGATCGCCGAGCATGTAGTCGCCGTCGGGCTGCCCGGCGGCGGCCATCGCGTCGGTGACCAGGACCACGCGGTCGCCGTAGCGCTTGATGGTCTCGGCCACCAGGTCGAGTTGGACGTGCACACCGTCCACGATCAGCTCCAGCCAGACGCGCTCGTCAGCGGCCAGCCCGAGGATCGGCCCGGGGTGCCGGTGGTGCAGCGGGGGCATCGCGTTGAACAAGTGGGTGGCGCCGGTGGCGCCTGCGTCGATCGCGGCCTGTGTGGTGGCCAGGTCGGCGTCGGTGTGCCCGATCGCGGCAACCACCCCGTGCTCGGCCAGCAGCCGGACGGCCTCGATGCCGTAATCCAGTTCAGGGGCCAGCGTGACCATCTTCACCGCGCTGCCGCGTCCATCGGGCAGGGCGGCGGCGTCCAGCAGTCGGACGACATCGGCCGGCTCCGGGGCGCGCAGCATCTCCAGCGGATGCGCACCCTTCTTGCCCGGCGCCAGCCACGGCCCCTCCAGGTGGACGCCCGCCAGCTCGCCGGCCGCCACCAGCGGGGTCAGCATGCGCAGCTGCCGCTCCAGTTCGTCCAGCGACTGGCTGACCAGGGAGGCGATCATCGTCGTCGTGCCGTGCGCGCGGTGCAGTGCCAGCGCCGGCGCGGGATCGAGCCCGAACGCGGCCCCGCCGCCGCCGTGGCTGTGCACGTCGACCAGCCCGGGGGTGATCAGTTGGTTGCCGAGGTCGACCACTTCGGCCGAACCGGCGGCGGGCGCGTCCGGGCCGTAGTGCAGTTGGACGATCAGCCCGTCGGCGATCTCGATGCTGCCCGGCCCGCGGTCGGCGACGCCGTCGAAGATCCG
>CALMKG010000557.1 GCA_937867175.1 uncultured Propionibacterium sp.
GTCAGCAGATGACGAGCCCGGTCGACGTATTCTGCCTCTGCCAGCACCTCGTAGTGTGTCGCGATGATCGCAGTCGTCGAGGTGTAGTCACGCTCACCGCCACGCATCCGGTACTGGAGGGCAGCCAGAAGCATGCCTACCCCGCCGAATCCGACGATCCCGATGAGCAGCGCCGTCAGCAAGCTGATCCCTGGTTGCAGGAACCACATGAAGACGGCGAACATGCCCGCCCACATAGCCCCCTGCGCGAAACCGGCCCCAAGCACCTTGCCCCACGTCATGTTGCCGGTGACCTTCTCGACGCTCTTCAGGTCTGTTCCGACGATGGCCAGGTTCTCGACCGGGAACTGCCGGTCACCCAAGTAGTCCACCGCGTGCGCTGCATCGCTGTACTCGTCGTAGATGGCGACGGACATGGGCCGCTTGAGCTTGAGCACCCCGCGCGGCGACGTCGACGGCGTCCGATTCATCGACATGGCATCCACCTCCTCGCTTCAGCCTATCGCCCGCCGCTGTGCAAAAACTGTGCGACTTGTCCGGGGCGTCCGCCTTGAACTGCGCGGTCAGGAGCGTCCAGCCTTCGTCAGGATCACCTGGGCGACCTTGAGTCCGGCCTCATCCACCATCTCGTCGTCGACCACGATCGCACCCACCGCCCCACCGGCCACAGCGGTCGCCTTCGAATAGGCGTCGACGATGCGCTCGGCACGTTCCACTTGGCTCGGGTCTGGGGTGAACAGCTCGTTGCCGGCCGCCACCTGGGAGGGATGCACCACCCATTTGCCGTCATAGCCGAGCGCGGCAGACTTGGCTGCCGACTTGCGGAAGCCTGGCAGGTCGCGGATCGACACGTACGGCCCGTCGATCGCTTGCAACGAGTTCGCCCGGGCCGCCACCAGGATCCGGGACAGCACGTAATGGAACGCATCGGCGTCGTAGCCATCGATCTGGCTGCCCACCGAGAGGCCGCGCATCCCCATGGACGCCATGAAGTCGCCCGGGCCGAAGACCAAGGTCTCCAGCCGGGGGCTGGCGGCGGCGATCGCGTCCACCTGCTGTAGCCCTTGAGCCTCCTCGATCTGTACCTCCAGCCCGATCCGGCCAACCGGCAGGCCGACGGACGCCTCGGCCTGGCCGAGCACCATGTCCAGCGCGATGACCTGTTCGGCGGTGCGAACCTTGGGCAGGACGATGGCGTCGATGTGGGCGCCGGCGCCACCGACCACCTCAAGCACGTCCGCGGTCGTCCACGGGGTGTCCCAGTCGTTGACCCGCACCGTGATGGTCGGCGCCTGCCAACCGCCCTGTTTCAGCGCCGCCACGATCTGGGCGCGGGCGTCAACCTTGGCAGCGGGGGCGACCGCGTCCTCCAGGTCGAGGAAGAGCGCGTCCACCGGCAGGCCACGGGACTTCTCGATGAACCGTTCCGAGCTCCCGGGGACGGCGAGCACGGTCCGCCTGGCGCGGAATGGTCGGGGCTGGCTGGCGTTCATGACGTCAGTCTAGGGCGGCGGTTAGGCTGTGCGCGTGGTGAGCAACGCGCGCTCGGTCTTCATCAGTCGCCTACAGGGGCTGCAGGTGCTGGATGCGTCCGGCGACCAGGTTGGCAAGGTGCACGACGTGGTTGTGCAGGCCCGGTTGGCCGGACGCCCTCGCGTGCGCGGGCTGGTCGTCGAACTCTTCGCCAGACGGCGCATCTTCGTGCCGATGCTGCGGGTGCACGCCATCGACGTCACCCAGATCTCAATCGTCGGCGTGGTAGACACTCGACGCTTCGACAGGCGCGCCTCCGAGGTGCTGGTGATGGACGACCTGTTCGACCGCGAGATCTCTCGCGATGGCCGCAAGTCGAGCATCTTCGACGTGTCGATGATCGAGGTACGCAACCGTGAGTGGGAGCTCAACGAGGTGGCGCTCCGCGACATCCCCACCAATCGTCGCTTCGGGCTGGCACCGAAGGGGCCGACGGTGATCGTGCCGTGGTCGGCGGTGGCCGCCCAGGTTCTGCAGGCCGAGCAGAGCACCGACACCAAGCTCGCCCAGCTGGCAGGCATGAAGCCCGCAGACGTTGCCCGCGAGTTGTACGAGATGGAACCTGAGCGGCGGGCCGAAGTCGCCAGCGCACTCGATGACGAGCAGCTGGCCGATGCCTTCCAGGAGTTGCCCGAGGACGAGCAGGTCGATCTGCTGCAAGCGCTCGAGAAGGAGCGCGCGGCCGACGTGCTTGACGAGATGGATCCCGACGATGCCGCAGACCTGATCAACGACCTGCCCAGTGAGCTCGCCGAGGAACTGCTCAACCGGATGGAGCCCGAAGAGGCTGCCGACGTCCGCAACCTGCTGAAGTACCCCGAGCTGACCGCGGGCGGCATGATGACCCCCGAACCGGTCATCTTGGGCGCTGATGACACCGTGGCCAGGGCGCTGGCGAAAGTACGTCACGAAGACTTGACGCCCGCTCTGGCGTCCATGGTCTTTCTCACCCGTCAACCGCACGACACCCCGTCGGGACGCTACCTGGGTGGGGTCCACCTGCAGCGACTGCTGCGCGAACCGCCCAGCCTGCTGATCGGGCAGATGATGGACAACGAACTCCAACCGCTGCCCCCGGAGGCCGACGTCGAGCAGGTCAGCCGCTACTTCGCGACGTACAACCTGGTGGTCGCTCCGGTGGTCAATTCACGCAACCAGCTGGTGGGTGCAGTGACCGTCGACGACCTGCTCGACCACATGCTGCCGCGGGACTGGCGCGGCGACCAGATGGACGGCTCGGACGAGGACGCCGAAGCGGTGAGCCATGACTGACGGCCAGTGGCACGAGGAGGAGAGGCTCAGCACCCCTGGCCGGCGCTCCGGTTTCAAATTGCGTCGGCTGCGCATCGACCAGGAGACGTTCGGCCGGTTCGCCGAATTCATTGCCCGCTACATGGGCAGCCCGGCATTCCTGATCTGGATGACGGCCTTCATCGCAATCTGGCTGCTGTGGAACACCCTGCTGCCCATCGGATTGCGGTTCGACGAGCAACCGTTCATCCTGTTGACGCTGATGCTGTCGATCGAGGCCGCGTACTCCGCTCCGCTGATCCTGCTGGCGCAGAACCGTCAGGAAGCCCGTGATCGGCTGAGCTTCGACGAGGACCGCCGGATTTCTGCCCAGAGCCGCGCCGACACCGACTTCTTGGCCCGTGAGATCGCAGCGCTGCGCACCAACGTCGGGGAACTGGCGACGCGCGACTTCCTCCGCAGCGAGATCCGTGACCAATTGCGTGATCTGCTGGCCGAGTTGGAGAAGGGCACGCCTGAAGAGGGCACGCCCACCGATCCCGGCTTGGCCGAGCGCCGCTGACCGGGTCGTCCAACAGTCGGGCGCATTTGAAAAACACCTCACCGATCGCGTAAGCAAGAGCGGTGAGCAATGACGTTCTTCAGGTCGCCGCGCACCAGGCGCTGGCCAACGTAATCGATCCCGAGATCCGTCGGCCGATTACCGAATTGGGCATGGTTGACCAACTCGAGGTGGACGAGACCGGCACCGTGCACCTCACCGTGCTGTTGACCGTGGCCAGCTGCCCACTGCGCAACACCATCGAGTCCGACGTGCGCAAGGCGCTGGGCTCGGTCGAAGGCATCACCGGGATCAACCTGACCATCGGTGCGATGAACGCCGAACAGCGGTCCGCGTTGACCCAGACGCTCCGTGGCGGACGCCCGGAACCGGTGATCCCGTTCGCCCAACCCGGCAATCTCACCCAAGTGCTGTCGATCGCATCCGGCAAGGGCGGGGTCGGGAAGAGCTCGATCACCGTCAACTTGGCGCTGGCCCTGGCCAAGATGGGACGCAGCGTCGGCCTGCTGGACGCCGACATCTACGGGCACTCCGTACCAGACCTACTGGGCATGGCCGAAGATGTGCGTCCCACCCTGGTGGACGCCATGATCATGCCGGTCCCGGTGGAGTTCGAGGCGGCCGACGGAACCCGGGCCGTGCTGAAGGTGATCAGCATGGGCATGTTGAAGGAGTCCCGCGACCAGGTGATCGCCTGGCGCGGTCCGATCCTGGATCGGGCGCTGACGCAGTTGCTGAGCGAGGTCTACTGGGGTGATCTCGACTTCTTCCTGATCGACCTGCCCCCCGGTACCGGTGATGTGGCGATGTCGGTCGGTCAGAAACTGCCCGGTAGCGACCTGATCGTGGTGACCACCCCGCAGCCCAGCGCCGCCTGGGTCAGTGAACGTGCCGGGACGATGGGCTCGATGATGCACCAGAACGTGATCGGCGTCATTGAGAACATGAGTTGGTATGAGACCGAGTGCCCGCACTGCGGCAAGCCGCATCGCGTCGAGCTCTTCGGTTCCGGCGGCGGTCAGCAGACCGCGGACGGACTGACCGACCGGTTGGCGCGTGAGGTGCCGCTGCTGGCACAGATCCCGATGGAACTCGCCATGGGCGCAGGTTCGGAGTTCACCGCGCCCATCGTGATCAGCCAACCCGCCCTGCCGGCCGCCCAAGCCATCACCGGACTGGCGGAACGGCTGGTCGCTGCCCGCCCCTCGCTGGTCGGCAAACCGCTGAACCTGTTGGCACGCTAGGCCGGCTACCCGGAAGACGCAGCCGGACGTTCAGGTCGCCTCGGTATCCCACGGCACAAGCCGAGTCGCGGCGGCGCCTGCCTCCAGCGATGGAGCTGCGGCGCTCCCCGTCGCCACCGCCGACGGGGCGCTCAGGCTCTGGTTCACCAAGGACTTCACATCCTTGCCGGCCGAGTTCATGTCGGTCACCGAGCCGGTCAGCTCCATCTTGACCCCGTCCAACTCCTTCTGGATGTCGGCGAGATCCTCCTGCATGTCGGCGAGCAAGTGCTTCTGCACGAACGTCTTCGGGTTGAGGTCGGCCATGGTGAGGTCCTGGTACTCCGGACCGAGCTCCTCCTTCAGCTGGCTGGTCGCCTGATTCGCGAGGAGCCGCACCGTATGGATGACACGGGCGGCCTTGCGACTGATCTCGGGAAGCTTCTCGGGACCGAAGAAGATCACCGCGAGCACCAGCAGGAGCATCAGCTCGCCCCAGCCGATCCCGAAGAACTCTTGTGGCACCATCAGCGTCAGCTCACAGGTCGGTGGCGTCCAGGATCGCGCCGAAGGCCTTGGCCTGCTGATCGGACGCCGACAGCAGCGGCGCACGCAGGCCGCCGACGGGGAAACCTTGGTGTGCCAGCCCGGCCTTGACCATCATGACGCCTTGGGTCGCAAAAACCCCGGTGTAGGCGGGCAGCAACGACCGGAAGATCTGCAGGGCCTCATTCTGGTCGCCACGCAGCCACGCCTGGATCAACCCGACCGTGCGTCGCCCGGTGAAGTGGGTCGAGGTGCCGACCACCCCCACCGCACCCACCGACAGCAATGGCAACAGTTTTGCGTCGTCGCCGGCGTAGTAGACCAGGTCACAGGCCGCCATCACCTGCGCGGATGCCACGATGTCGTTCTTGGCGTCCTTGACCCCGACGATGTTCGGGTGCTGTGCCAGCGTAATGAGCGAGGCGGTCTCGATCGGACGACCGGTCCGGTGCGGGATGTCGTAGAGCACCATCGGCAGGTCGGTGGCGCTGGCCACGGTCTGGAAGTGGGCGACCACCGCGTCCTGCGGCGGCAACGAGTAGTAGGGCGTGACGGCCAGCAGGCCATCAGCTCCCGCCTCGGCGGCCTGACGGCACAGGTGCACCGTGTGACGGGTGTCGAACGTTCCCACGCCGGCAATCACCTTTGCCCGATCACCCACCGCGCGCTTCACCGCGCGAACCAAGGCAGCTTTTTCGTCATCGGTGGTCGTCGGCGACTCACCGGTCGTGCCGTTAACGAGCACCGTGTCGTTGCGTTGGTCGTCCACCAGTCGAGCGGCCAGCTGCTCGGCACGGGCCAAGTCGACCTCGCCCTCGGCGTCGAAGGGAGTCACCATGGCCGTGATCAGTCGACCCAGAATCGGTTCGGTCATGCACCCATGCTAGGCAATCCGTCCCACCGGCGCAGACCCGGTCCATCCCGTCGAGCCACACCGGACGCTAGGCTGACCCTGTGAGTGAAGCCTTCCTGCTCGACAAGCGTTCGCTTGGCTACGCCGAGGACTACGTCCCTGCCCCCGACCACGTACGTGCCGCCCGCGAGGACGCGGTTTCGGCCGGCGTACCTGCCCCGTCCAACGGCGTCACCACGGCGCTGACCTTCCTGGCCAAGGTGCTCGACGCCAAGGCGGTGGTCGAGATCGGCACCGGCACCGGCGCCACCGGGCTCGCGCTGTTCGAGGGCATGAGCCCGCAGGGGGTGCTGACGAGCATTGATCCCGAGGTCGGCTGGCAACTGACCGCGAAGCAGGCGTTCCGCGACCGCCAGATCGCCTCACAGCACTTCCGGTTGATCGCTGGACGCCCCCTCGAGGTGGTGAACAACCTCCGCGATGCGGCCTACGATCTTGTCCTGGTCAACGCCGAGAAGCTCGAGTACGTCGAGCATGTCGCCCAAGCCGAACGCCTGCTGCGGCCCGGCGGCGTCCTCGTCCTCAACGACGCACTCTGGCACGGACTGGTCGCCGACCCCGGCGACGAGTCCGACGAGTCGGTCATCATCCGTGAGGCACTCGAAGCGGTCAACGAGTCGGAGGTCCTCACCCCCTGCCTGCTACCGCTCGGCGAGGGCCTGCTGGTCGCTGTCAAGCGCTGATCACCCTGGTTCGCCTCCGGGCGTTGAGAAAGGCGCCGACCCCATGGGGCCTGCGCCTTTCTCAATGGCTGGATCACTCTGTCAGATCGAGTCGACCTTGGCGTTCTTCGGCACCACGGTGACGCCGTTCGACGAGACATGGAAGCCGCGCGCTTCGTCCGCCTCGCGGTCGATACCGATGTGCACGCCGTCGGCAACCTGAACGTTCTTGTCGAGGATGACGTTGCGCAGCACAGCGTTGCGTCCGATTCGCGCATTGTGCATGACCACACAGCGGTCGACCGAGGCATGGTCTTCGACGCGCACGCCCGGGCTCAGCACCGAATGCTCGACGTCGCCGCCGGAGATGATGCAACCGTTGGTGACGATCGAACTCTCGGCGGTGCCATGCAACGTGAACTTCGCGCCGGGCAATTGCGGCTGCTGGGTCAGGATCGGCCAACGATCGTTGTAGAGATTGAACTCGGGGACGACCGAGATGAGGTCCATGTGGGCGTCGAAGTAGGCGTCGATGGTGCCCACGTCTCGCCAGTAGTTGCGGTCTTTCTCGGTAGCGCCGGGAACCTCGTTCTGGGTGAAGTCGTAGACCCCGCATTCGCGCTGTGCCACAAAGGCGGGAATGATGTTTCCGCCCATGTCATGCTTCGAGTCGTGGTTCTGGCCGTCGAGGTTCAGCAAGTCGACGAACTGCTTCCGGCTGAAGACGTAGTTGCCCATGGACGCGAACGACTCCTCTGGCGAATCGGGCAGGCCAGGCGGGTCGGACGGCTTCTCCAGGAATCGATCGATCACATTGTCAGAGCCGGCGTCGATGATGCCGAACGCCGAGGCCTCGGAGCGCGGCACCCGGATGGCGGCCACCGTGGCGGCCAGACCGGAATCGATGTGGGCATCCAGCATCTGCCGCACATTCATGCGATAGATGTTGTCGGCACCGAAGACCACGATGTAGTCGGGATTCTCATCGTTGATGAGGTTCATCGACTGGTAGATGGCATCAGCGCTGCCTTGGTACCAGTGCGGTCCGCGACGCTGCTGGGCCGGGACTGGCGTGACGTAGTTGCCAAGCAGGGTCGACATGCGCCAAGTGATGGAGATGTGCCGATCAAGGGAGTGGGACTTGTACTGGGTGAGCACCGCGACCTTGGTCAGATCGGAGTTCACCATGTTCGACAAGGCGAAATCGATGAGCCGGTAGGTGCCACCGAACGGCACTGCGGGCTTGGCCCGGTCAGCGGTGAGCGGCAACAGCCGCTTGCCTTCGCCGCCGGCGAGAATTAGTGAGAGGACCTTTGGTTGAGCCATGCCTAGAACCTATGGGCTCCAGGGTGCTTCGGCAGCAGATTCCACAAAATCCCCGACCCCGTCAAACCCTTGATGAGGCAAGTGAGGGGCAGGTTTTCCGGGGCAGCCACGCTGCCCGCAGCCGGTGTGCAACCATCTGGGCATGCGAGTTTCCATCCTCACACGTGAGTACCCCCCGTACATCTATGGCGGCGCCGGCGTCCACGTCGGCCAACTGGTTCCCCAACTGCGCAAGTTCACCGATTTCGTCGACGTCCAGTGCATGGGCGAGCCTCGGGACGGCGCGACCGCACACGCCGAGGACTACCCGCAGGGCGCCAACGCAGCCTTGCGAACGCTGGGCGCCGACATTGCGATGGCTGCGGCCATCCCCGAGGTGGACGTCGTCCACGCCCACACCTGGTACGCACAGTTCGCCGGCATCATCGCGGGCCGCCTCCAAGACATCCCCACCGTCGTGACGGCCCACTCACTGGAGCCGGATCGTCCGTGGAAGGTCGAGCAGCTTGGCGGCGGCTACCGGGTCTCAAGCTGGATCGAGAAGACGGCCTTCGAGAGCGCCGATGCCGTGATCGCCGTCTCCGCAGCCATGATCAACAACATCCAGGCCGCCTACCCGTCGGTCGAGCGCGACCGCATCCACGTGGTCAAGAACGGCATCGACCCGGAGGAATTCAAGCCAGATCCCCAAACCGACGTTATCGAAAGCCTCGGCGTCGACCTGTCGAAGCCGATCGTGACCTTCGTGGGACGCATCACCCGGCAGAAGGGCATGGTGCACCTGGTACGGGCTGCCCAGATGCTCGACCCCGACACCCAGCTCTTGCTGCTCGCCGGCGCCCCGGACACCCCGGAGATCGCTGCGGAGTTCGACAAGGCATTCTCCGACCTGAACGCGACCCGCAGCGGGGTCAAGTGGGTGCAGGAAATGCTGCCACGAGCTTCGGTGCGCCAGGTGCTGACGCACTCGACCGTCTTCGCCTGCCCGTCCATCTACGAGCCGCTGGGCATCGTCAACCTCGAGGCGATGGCCTGCGAGATCCCGGTGGTCGCCTCCGCCGTCGGCGGTATCCCCGAGGTCGTCGTGGACGGCGAGACCGGGCTGCTGGTGCCCTACGACCCCAGCCAGGCGGGTGATCCTGAGTTCGTCGCGAGCTTCGAGAAGCAGTTCGCCGACAAGTTGAACGAATTGACCCGCGATCGCGCCCGCGCCCGCCAGATGGGGCTGGCCGGACGCCAGCGCTGCATCGACGAGTTCAGTTGGGAGAAGATCGCCCAGGAAACCGTCGAGGTGTACAAGGCCGCGATTGCCCACCACAAGGCCAAGAAGGACTGAAATCTGGCAGCATGACGAACGCCCGGGCAGATGACCATCTGACCCGGGCGTTGGTCGCCAAAACCTTGGGGAAAGCTACTCCCCAACGACACCTTTGAGGCACTCCAACAGGGACGAGGCCTCGGCTGCGTTCAACTCGACCACCAGACGTCCGCCACCATCGACCGGCATCCGCATGACGATGCCACGGCCTTCCTTCGTGACTTCCATCGGTCCGTCGCCGGTACGCGGTTTCATCGCTGCCATTCCATCCTCGTTTCTATCCGTCCGACTACCCCTCCATTATTCCGCATCGGGTTCACTTGGCGGGCTGATCGGGCCATGGGGAAGTCGGCCAGCCGTTGGGTACCGGGCCCAGCGCGTCGGTCGGCACGTTGCGCCGTGGTGGGCTCTGGTCTGCGGCAGCCGCCATCTCATCGGCCACCCGGTCCAGCAGTGCCTCCACCTGTTCCATGGAGTAGCCACGTGGCACGACGGCGAATTCCAGGTTCTCCAGGTCACCGGGTTCGAGCCGGCGATCGGACGGCAGCGCCGGAACCGGCCGGTCGTCCACCTGGGGCGCCAGCTGGCCCAGCCTGCCCGCCGACGCCACGAAGGCGAACCCGATGACGACCACGATCAACGCGGCAAAGACCCAACCCATGCCTCACATGTTGGCATATGGCGTCAGCCGGTGAGCCAGCGCTGCAGTGCGGCCAGGCAGGTTTCGAGGTCGGACAGTGGGCAGCATTCGTCCACCTTGTGGGCCTTGCCCGGGTCGGCGGGTCCGAAGTTGACCGCCGGGATACCCAGTTCTGAGAAGCGGGCGACGTCGGTCCAGCCGTACTTGGCCCGCGGCTGGCCACCCACCGCCCGGACGAAGTCCGCCGCGGCGGGCCGGTCGAGGCCCGGACGCGCTGCCGACGACAGGTCGCGTACCGTCAACTCCCAATCGGCCAACCAGCCGGACAGCTTCGCCAGCGCCTGCTCGGCGGTCTTGTCGGGGGCGAACCGGTAGTTGACCTGCACGGTGCACGAATCGGGCACGACGTTGGGCGCCAGCCCGCCACTGATCATGGTGGCATTCAGACCCTCCCGGTAGACCAAGCCTTCGACCTCCACCTCGCCGACCTCAATGCTGCGCACCCGCTCAAGAACGTCAGCCATGTCGTGGATGGCGTTGTGGCCGAGCCAGGAACGGGCACTGTGCGCGGCGACCCCGGTGGTGGTGATCTCCGCCCGGATGGTGCCCTGACAGCCGCCCTCGATCAGTGCACCGGTCGGCTCCATCAAGACCGCCAAGTCGATGCCGGTGAACCAGTCGGGGTGGTGGGCGGTCAGGCGTCCCAACCCGTTTGCCGTAGCCTCGATCTCCTCGCAGTCATAGAAGACCCAGGTGATGTCGCGATTCGGAGTGGCGAGTCGGCTCGCCAGCCAGACCATCACCGCCACGCCGCCCTTCATGTCGGACGTGCCGCGGCCGTGCACCACGATGCCGTCCGGGCCGGTGGTGACGCTACTGGGTAGGTTGTCGGCCACCGGCACGGTGTCGAGGTGGCCGGCGATCAGGACGCGTTCGCTGCGTCCCAGATCGGTCCGGGCCAGCAAGGCGTCCCCGTCGCGAACCAGTTCCAGGTGTACGCAGCCACCCAAGGCGTCCTGCACCGCGTCCGCCAGTTGGCGTTCGTTGCGGCTGACCGATTCGATGTCGACGATCGCCCGGAACAGTGCGAGCAGGTTGTCGTTGGGCAGTGGCACCATGGCGCTCAGCCTACGCGTTGGGCGATGGTCGGCGGCTGGCCGGCGAGGACCGTCAGAGTCGCCCGTTACAGTTGTTCGCATGACTGCCCAGGAACTGTTCGACAATGACCCCACGACCGCACCGGGAATGTCGGCTTGGGGCTGGGGGCTGGCCAGCGTCCATGTGAGCGGCCAGATACTGGATGTCTGGTATCCCGAGCCGCGGCTCGGGCCCGCCGATGCCGACAGCCAGCCACAGGCCATGCTGCGAGCCCACCGCATCGCCGACGAAACCCGCGGCATCACCACCGAGATCGTGCGCACGACCGTCGAACTCGACAGTCCGCCAACCTCCACCATGGACGCCTACCTACGCCTGCACCTGCTCAGCCACCGCCTGCGCAAGCCGCGCAGCATCAACCTCGACGGCATCTTCGGGGTGCTCCCGAACGTCGTGTGGACAACCGCAGGGCCCTGCCACGCCGAGACGTTCGAGACCATCCGCGCCACCCTGCGCGGTCTGCGGGGTGGCCTCAACGTGGTCTCGGTCGACAAGTTCCCCCGGATGGTCGACTACATCATCCCCAGCGGCGTACGTATCGGGGACGCCGCCAGGATCCGCTTGGGCGCCCACCTGGCCGAGGGCACCACCGTGATGCACGAAGGTTTCGTCAACTACAACGCCGGCACCCTGGGCCGTTCCATGATCGAGGGACGGGTCAGCCAGGGCGTGATCATCGGTGACGGCAGCGACGTCGGCGGCGGCGCGTCCATCATGGGTACCCTGAGCGGCGGAGGCACCGAGATGGTCTCGGTCGGACGCGGTTGTCTGCTGGGCGCGGAATCGGGTCTCGGCATTTCGCTCGGCGACAACTGCGTCTTGGAGGCCGGGCTCTATCTGACTGCGGGAACCAAGGTTCAGCTGCCCGACGGCGGTGTCGTCAAGGCCCGCGAGCTGAGCGGAGGATCAGACCTGCTCTTCCTGCGCGACTCGCAGTCGGGCGCGGTGATCGTCAAGAGCCGGAGCGGTCGGCAGGTGAAGTTGAACGCCGCCCTGCACAGCAACTGACGATGGCCGGACGCACCTCCAGACGCCGACGGACGCACCGCGGTATTGGCTGGGTGCCAGCGCTTATTGCCATCGTGGTGCTGGTCGCCCTGATCGCCGCGGTCGCGACCTGGATCGGGCGTTGGGGTTCGCGAACCCCCGAGCCGCTGCTGCCGCCGCAAGGTTGCGTGGTCACGGTCGAGGGGTTCAACAGCTACCTGACCTGGGAGCAGTCGGGCAACGCGGCCATCATCGTCGGCGAGTCGATTCGTCGTGGCCTGCCCGCTCGGGCCGCCACCATCGCGCTGGTCACCGCCTACCAGGAGTCCGACCTGCGGAACCTGGACTACGGCGACCGAGACTCGATTGGGCTCTTCCAGCAGCGGCCGTCGCAGGGTTGGGGGACGGTCGAGCAGATCATGGATCCTTGGTATTCGGCCGGGAAGTTCTACGAACGCCTGGTACAGGTGCCCGATTGGGAGACCGGGGTGATCAACGACGTAGCGCAAGCCGTGCAACGCTCCGGCTTCCCAGATGCCTATGCACAACACGAGGCGAAGGGACGCGCCTGGGCCAGCGCACTCACTGGCCACTCCTCTGCCGCGGTGAGTTGCATCGACCGCCACGAGAACCTCCCCGATGCGGCCGTACTCACCGACTTCATCGCGACCGTCTGGGGCGGCGCAGTGGGCGTGACCACAAGCGAGGTGGGTGCCCTGCAGCTGAGCACCGACTCGGACATCACCACTTGGGCGGCCGCCCAGCTGTCGATGCTGCGCGGCTCACCGGCCGGGCTGACGACCTTGCAGGCTGGCGCACAACAGTGGGCGAATTCCGGCACCGATTACGCGGTCTGGCAACCGGCCTCCCCGGCCCCCGCCCCGGTCGTGGTGTACTTGCGCACCGAGTAGTACCCGAGGATCAGGCCGTGACGAGCCGCTCGGCAGCAGCTTCCACCCGCTCATCTGTCGCCGTCAGCGCAATCCGGACATGCTGCTCACCGGCCGGGCCGTAGAAATCCCCGGGCGCCACCAAGATGCCCCGCTCCGCGAACCAATCGACGGTCACGCGGCAGCCTTCGCCGCGCGTCGCCCACAGGTACAGCGAGCCCTCCGAATGGTCGATTCGGAACCCAGCGCCGAGCAGTGCGTCCATCAACACCGCGCGCCGCCGGAGGTAGCGGACGCGTTGCTCATCGACATGACTCTGATCACCCAAGACGACGGTCATCGCGGCCTGGACGGGCGAGGGAACCATCAACCCCGCGTGCTTGCGCACCGCAAGCAGCCCGTCGACGACGTCTGGATCACCGGCAACGAAGCCAGCCCGATAGCCGGCCAGGTTCGACCGCTTCGACATCGAGTGCAGCACCAGCAGGTTCTCCGGGGACCCTTCGCACAGGTCGGCACGCAAGACCGAGGCCGGCTCCGCGTCCCAGCCGAACTCGCCGTAGCATTCGTCACTGGCCAGCAAGGCGCCTTGATCGCGAGCGAAGCCGATCCAGCGTTTGAGCAGTGGCTCGGCCGCGATCAAGCCGTGCGGGTTGGCCGGCGAGTTGATCCAGATCAGCGTCGGGCGACCTTCGACGGCGTCGGGGTCGTCGCAGAGTTGGATCCGGCAACCAGCCAGCCGCGCCCCCACGTCATAGGTCGGGTAGGCGGTGGTGGGCATCACCACCAGGTCATCGGGGCCGAGCCCGAGTTGCAGCGGCAGACCAGCCACCAGTTCCTTGGTACCGATCACCGGTAGCACGTGCTGGTCACCGAGCCCCCGAACGTACCAGCGGTCGCGCAGGTAGCCGACGATCGCGGCGCGCAGTGCGGGCGTCCCCCACGTGGTTGGGTACCCGGGGGCATTGGAGGCAGCCTCCAACGCCCTACGTGCCAGTTGCGGTGTCGGGTCAACCGGGGTACCGACCGACAGATCGGCCAACCCATCCGGGTGCGCGATCGCTTTCGACTTGGCCTGCGCGAGGGTGTCCCACGGGAAGACCGGGAGGTTGGCCGAGGCGCGCGCCCAACGGGTCACTGATTCTGCGGCGGCAGCGCGGCGACGCGCGGTTCGTCCTCATCGAGGACGCCCACCCGCGCGGCACCGCCGGGCGAACCGATGTCGTCGAAGAAACGCACATTGATGTCGTACCACTCGGAGTACTCGGCAGGCAGGTCGTCCTCGAAGTAGATCGCCTCAACGGGGCAGACCGGCTCGCAGGCACCACAGTCCACGCACTCGTCGGGGTGGATGTACAGCGACCGCGGCCCCTCGTAGATGCACGAGACGGGGCATTCGTCGACGCACGCACGGTCTTTAACATCAACGCACGGCAGAGCAATGACGTAGGTCATCCACATTCTCCTGTTTGTCGTTGGCCTGACTCACCATGGCCGGGACGCCTTGAACTCTATACCCGTTGGCAGCCGAAGCCGAGTGACCGTTCGGTTGGCGGCAACCGCAACGCGAAACGTTTCCAGCTAACGGCAGGTTATCTTGTCGACCGGTGAGTAACGCCAGAAGTAGTCCTCGGTAGTGGGCTGGCCGTTCAGCGTCAGGATCCGCTGGAAGCTCACGTCGAAGCCCTGCGAAGAGCTCTGCGGGACGCAGCCCGCCCGGGTGCTCACCTGCTCGCTGCCGGTGGTGTAGTTCGACATCACCGGATCGGTCGCCTGCACCGAATCGAAGTACCGCGTCGACCAGACCCGCACCGTGATCGAGCCCTGAGCGCCGGGGCTGGACGGCACGATGTACGCCTGCAGCAACACCCCGTACGGCGTATCATTGCGGAACTTCAGGTCGAGGACGCCTTCGTACACCGTCGCTTCCCGGCCAGGCGGGTACTGGCTGAAGTACTGGGTGTGCGGGTGGTGCTCAACATCGGTCATGCCGGCGAAGAAGGCAGCGTTGTAGGTGGTGGTGGCCGATTGCGAGACCCCGCCGCCGACGATGTACTCGATGTGGTCCCCCACCAGCACTCCGCCCTCGATGTAGCCGGTGGACGCGTTGCGGGGCCCGGTGGCCTTGGCCAAGCTGAATGTCTCGCCCGGCTTGACCAGCTCATTGTTGATGCCAGCAGCTGCCAGACCGAGATTGGTGTTGTGGTAGGTGGTGTGCCCGAAGTAGGTGGTGAACTCCCCCACCACTTCTTGGATACCCAGTGCCCGGGCCTGCTCGGTGGTGAACTCCGCCGCCACGTCGGTCACCTCGAGGGCGAAGCTGCGGGGCGCTGGCTCACCGATCACCGACTTGACGCCCGCGGCGAAGGACTCCCGGGTCACCGAGCGGCCGTCGACCGCCGGCATCAGGACCGGCACCCCACCACTGATCTGCCAAGTGGCGTTCTGCGGCCTGACCTCGCTGAGGGCCTCAATCACCTCGGTGGCCACGTCATAGAGCGCGGCGGAGTCGACGCTCAGGGCGAGCCGGCCGTCCACCGGGGCAACGGTGGTCACCTGGGCGATGCGCGCCGCGGTGATCTCGGCCTGCGCTTGGGCGGTGGTCACGCTGATCGGCTGTAGGACGGTTGCCAGCTGCGCTTCGATCGGGTCGACCATCGCATCGGTGATGGCAGGTTCGGTCACCTTGAGGCTCGCGCTGGCCTGGTAGGGGTCGCGGGGTCCATCGACCGGACGCCGCACCGCCTCGGCGAAGGCGCTGGCAACGGCCTCGACCGTCCCTTCGATGTCGAGGGCGGTGCCGGTCACCATCGGCGTGCGCTGCACGTCCCCGCCGTCGAAGGTGATCTGGGCGTCAGCGGGCTCGCGCGTGAAGTCTGGGGCGAGCGCCGCAACTGCCGCACCGAGTTGTTCGCGGTCAATGTTCACGACCGGGCTGGTTTCGCCGCCACCGGTGATGACCTTGATCAAGATGCGCGGGTCCCAGCTGGAGCCGGCCCCGGCGCGCTGCACGGTCGCCTGGTAGTCGACGGCCAGGCCGGAGCTGGCCGGGTCGAGGCTGACTTGCTGGCCGGGTTCGCCGGCGAGAATGAGGGGCGCAGCGTCGGTCGCGGAGAGCCGGCTGGTGAGCGTCTCGGTGGCTTCCTGCACGCTCATTCCGCCGATCTGGACGCCGTTGACGCTCGCATTGCGGGGCGCGGTGTCAGCGGCCATCAGATGAGCCACGGGATAGGCGACGCCGAGCAGGACCAGCAGGCCGCCCGCCGCCCAGACGGCAATCCGGGCATCCCGCCGGTCCGGCTTGGCTGCTGGCGGAACGGGCGCGCCCGCCGCCTCGTTCGTGGTCGACGTGACGTCGTCATCGTCGACGACCACGGCCGGAATCCGCGTGGTGTCCCATGCAGCCTCGTCGTCCATGGCGTCAACGCCCATCTCGTCCGCGGCACCGGCTTCCCGGGCGTCGCGGTCAACCTTGTTCGCGTCATCGGATGTGGCCGCCATCACGCTCCCCCGCTCTGTGGTCTTGCCCCAACCATGTTAGGGCGGGTAGGCGCGTCGGGAGAGGAACCCTGCCGTCGCACTGTCAGGGTGCGGCCCGCAACCAAAGCTGCGTCGCTAGGCTTGGGCCATGTCACGCATCGAATCCGACTCCATGGGGACGATTGAGGTTCCCGCCGAGCGCCACTGGGGCGCACAGACCCAGCGCAGCCTGCAGAACTTCGACATCGGACGCCCGACCTTCGTCTGGGGTCGCCCGATGATCAAGGCATTGGGCGTGCTGAAGAAGTCCGCCGCCTTGGCCAATGCCGAGTTGGGCGAATTGCCGCAAGAGATCGCCGACCTGATCGCGCAGGCCGCAGACGAGGTCATTGAGGGCAAGCTCGACGACGACTTCCCGCTGGTGGTCTTCCAGACCGGCTCTGGCACCCAGTCGAACATGAACTCCAACGAGGTCATCAGCAACCGTGCGATCGAGATCGCCGGCGGGCAAATGGGCACCAAGAAGCCTGTGCACCCCAACGACCATGTGAATCGCGGCCAGAGCTCGAACGACACCTTCCCGACAGCCATGCATATCGCGGTGGTCACCCAAATCAACGAGAAGCTCTACTCCGACGTGGCGAAGCTGCGCGACACACTCGCCGCCAAGGCGGAGGACTACGCCGACGTCGTGATGGTCGGACGCACGCATCTACAAGACGCCACCCCGGTGACACTCGGCCAGGTGATCGGCGGCTGGGTTGCCCAGATCGACTTCGCCGTCGACGGCATCCGCTACGCGGACTCGCGGGCCCGCGAACTGGCCATCGGCGGCACCGCGGTGGGCACCGGTCTGAACGCCCATCCCGAGTTCGGCAAGCTGTGCGCCAAGAAGATCAGCGAGCAGACCGGCATTGAGTTCGTGCAGGCCGACAACTTGTTCGCCGCCTTGTCAGCGCATGACGCACTGGTGCAGGTGTCAGCGTCCCTGCGGACGCTGGCCGACGCCTTGATGAAGATCGCCAACGACGTGCGCTGGTACGCGTCCGGGCCGCGCAACGGCATCGGCGAGTTGAACATCCCCGAGAACGAGCCGGGCAGCTCGATCATGCCGGGCAAGGTCAACCCCACCCAGTCCGAGGCGATGACCATGGTGGCCACCAAGGTCTTCGGCAATGACGCCACGGTCGGTTTCGCCGGTTCACAGGGCAACTTCCAGCTGAACGTCTTCAAGCCAGTCATGGCGTGGTGCTGCCTGGAGTCGATCCAGCTGATCGGCGACGCGTGCGTGTCGTTCAATGACCACTGCGCGGTGGGCATCGAGCCGAATCTGGCCCGGATCCAGGCGAATCTCGACTCGAACCTGATGCAGGTGACCGCCCTGAACCGGCACATCGGCTACGACAAGGCCGCCAAGATCGCCAAGAACGCCCACAAGAAGGGCCTCACCCTGAAGGCCTCGGCGCTGGAGTCCGGCGAACTCACCGAGGAGGAGTTCGACAAGTGGGTCGTCCCGGTCGACATGACGCACCCGAGCGCCGCCGAGTAAGACGTCCCGCAGATGGGTGAGAAGGGCCGCCCCGTTCGGGCGGCTCTTCTTGCGTCCGGCCAGTAGCGTTCCACCATGACCGGACTGACAATGCAACCGGCCCGCGACGAAGAACTCGCTGCCGTGGCCACGCTGGTGGCGGTGACGTTCGAGAACGAGCCATATGTGCGTGCCACTCTCGGCCGCGGCGACGGGGTCGCCTTGCGGCTGCGGGCGCTGCTCGAACTGCAGTTGCGCGACCAGTACCTGCCGCACGGCGCGGTCGACGTGGCCTACGAAGGCGATGAACTGGTCGGGGCGGGGCTGTGGGCGCCGTCCGACGCCGATGCGGGGCCGGTGCTGTCCAGGCTGGCCCGGGTTCCGAGCTACCTGCGGGTCTTCGGCCGCCGCCTGCCCACGGCGATCCGGGTCGAACGTGAATCGGTGCGCAGGCAACCGAGGTTCCCGCATTGGTATCTGTCCATGCTGGCCGTGTCACCCGACCATCAGGGCAAGGGCATCGGAGCCCAACTGCTGGAGTACCGGCTCGCGCGGATTCCAGCCGACCGACCGGTCTACCTGGAGGCGTCCACCCCGGGCAGCGCGCGCCTGTATGCGCGGCACGGCTTCGTCGACATGGGTGCGGTGCCGATCGGGGACGAGCCGCCTATGCGGGCCATGTGGCGTCCGGCGACCGCCTTCAGCGCGCCCCGGAGCAGTTGACCGACGACGTGGCGTCCCACCCTGAGGGCACCACACCGACGACGTGACGCATGACGATAGATTCCTGAGAGCCGCAACGTCAGCGGCGAGCCCAGGAGGACTACGCAGTGACCACAGACCAGATCTTCAAGCTCATCGCGATCGCCGTCTATTTCGCCGCAATGATCGCAATCGGCCTGTGGGCGAATCTGCGCACCAAGGACCTGACCGACTACATGTTGGGTGGGCGCAACCTGTCGCCGATGGTTGCCGCGCTGAGCGCTGGGGCGTCCGATATGTCCGGCTGGCTGTTGCTGGGCCTGCCTGGTGCGTTGTACGTCACCGGCCTTGCGGATGCCTGGATCGCGATCGGGCTCACCATCGGGGCTTGGCTGAACTGGAAGTTCGTCGCGCCACGGCTGCGCACCTACACTGAGGTGGCGCAGAACTCGATCACCATCCCCTCGTTCCTAGAGAACCGGCTGCACGACAAATCGCGGATGTTGCGCGTGGTCTCCGGACTGCTGGTCTTGACGTTCTTCACCTTCTACGTCTCCAGCGGGATGGTCTCCGGCGGGGTCTTCTTCGAGAACTCGTTCGGGTCGAGCTACCGGATCGGCATGCTCATCGTTGCCGGTGTCACCGTGCTCTACACGTTCTTCGGCGGTTTCATCGGGGCCTCCTACACCGACATGATGCAAGGTCTGTTGATGATGGCCGCGCTGCTGATGGTGCCGGCGCTGGGGATCTTCGAGGTCGGCGGCCCCGCGCAAATGCTCGAGACGGTGACCGCGATCAACCCGAACGCGTTCTCGCTGATCGCCGGCACCACAGCGGTCGGGGTGGCGTCCAGTCTGGGCTGGGGCTTGGGCTACTTCGGACAGCCGCATATCATCGTGCGGTTCATGGCATTGCGTTCCGCGGCGGACGCCAAGGCCGGGCGACGGATCGGCATCGGCTGGATGGTGCTTTCCATGGCTGGTGCGGTCTTCACCGGCCTGATCGGACTGGCCTACTTCGCCCAGCATCCCGAGCTCACCCTGGACAACCCTGAGGCGGTCTTCCTGGCGATGACACAGATCCTGTTCCATCCGCTGGTTGCCGGCTTCGTGCTGGCGGCGGTTTTGGCGGCCATCATGTCGACGGTCTCTTCGCAGCTGATCGTCTGCAGCTCGGCGCTGGTGGAGGACCTCGCGAAGATGGCGCTCAAGCGAGAGATCAGCCCCCGTCAGCAGATCTGGCTGGGACGCACGGGCGTACTCGTGGTTGCGCTCGTCGCGATGTCGCTGGCATGGACGCAGAACGACACCATCCTCGCGCTGGTCGCCTTCGCCTGGGCCGGCTTCGGTGCCACCTTCGGTCCGGCGGTGCTGCTGTCGCTGTTCTGGCGGCGGTTGACTGCTCCGGGCGCCATGCTCGGCATGGTTGCCGGCGCAGTTGTGGTCTTCACTTGGCAGTACACGCCTTGGAGTTCGTTGTACGAGATCATCCCGGGCTTCGCGGTGAACCTGCTGGTGGCGATCGGGGTGTCGCTGTTCACCAACAAACCCGAGGTGGACGAGGAGTTCGCCGCCGCCCGTGAGTTGGCAGGCGCTGGGCGCCTCGGCGAACAGATCGTTGCTCGTTGAACGACTCTGGCAGCATGGACGCGTGACCGCGTCCTTCTACGACCGCGTCGGCGGCGAGCAGACCTTCCGAGACCTGGTTGACGGCTTCTACCAGGGCGTTGCCGGCGATCCCCCGCTGCGCGCGCTGTACCCGGAGGAAGACCTCGGCCCGGCCGCCGATCGGCTGCGGCTGTTCCTGGTGCAGTACTGGGGCGGCCCGCGCACCTATCAGGAGACGCGCGGCCACCCCCGGCTGCGAATCCGGCACGCGCCATTCCAGGTCACGCCGACCCAGCGCGATCGCTGGGTGCACCACATGCTCGCGGCGGTCGACTCGCTGGAGTTGGCGCAAGCCGAGGACGCGGAGTTGCGCGAGTACCTGGTGCGGGCGGCCGACTTCATGGTGAACACCGGCTGAACGACCGGCCTACTGCTCCGAGTCGTCGCCCCGCGTGACGATGACCGGGCAGTGGGCGGCCCTGATCACATGCTTGCTGGTCGAGCCGAGCAGCAGGCCCGCGAAACCACCGCGACCCCGTGATCCGACGACCAACAGGCCAGCGTCCTTCGACGCCTCCACCAGCAGGTCTTGGGGACGTCCCCACTCCACCTGGACCTCCACCTGGACCTCCGGGTGGGCTGCGATCTGCTCGGACATCAGGTCGAGGATTTCCCCGGCCAGCTGCTGCTTGTGTGCCTCGCTGTAGGGGTTCTGGCGCGAAGGGTCCGAGTGCCAGGTGACATCGGCCGACCCATACGGGAAGGCGAACAGTGCCACCACCGGCACGCCCCGCGTTTCGGCTGCCTCGAACGCGAGCTTGACAGCCGCGCGCGAAGACGCCGAATCGTCGACGCCTACCAGTACCGGACCCTCCGGGTGCTCGTGCGCGTCGTCTCCGATCACCGCCACCGGACCGTGCGAATGCGCGGTGACGGCGTCGCAGACACCACCCAGCAGCCGCACGCCCAGCGGGGCTGTCTGCCCGCGGGCACCGACGACCACCAGTGCGGCGTCTTTGGATGCCCGCGCCAGCACCTCAGCTGGGGTACCCTCGACCACCACACTCGAAACGTCAAGCCCCGGATGTGTCGCGCGCAGCGCCGCCGGCATTGCCTCCACCTGCCCGACGATCGTGCGGAGCTCCTCAAGGTGCCTTGTGACGGCTTCACCCCTGACCTCGCTACCGAGCACCTCCTTGCTGGCGAGGGTGAGCACCACCAAGAGCGGCAACCTGCGGGCGACAGCTCGTCCGGCGGCCCATTCGACCGCCTTGTCGGCACGCTGGGAACCGTCGGTTCCCACCACAATCCGGCCTACGGTCTCAATCTCGGGACTCATTGTCGCCCTCCCAAAGTCTGAAGCGGGTACGGCCTCGCAAGGCCAGCTTCAGCAAGCCTACGGGTCTGGGGCTCGCAGCGCCTGGCCCGGACGCGCTATCACTGCCCCACCGCTTCAACGATGCGCTCGCGTCCGGCAAGGCCCATGGTCTCGACGTAGTCCGCCGTCAGATGATCGGTGTCGATCCAGACCAGCACGTTGCCGATCACCGGCGAACACCAGCCGTCGGGGCAGATCAGGTCGGTGAAGTCCAAGATCGTGTAACCGTCACGACCCTGCCATTGCTCGGCAGGGTTGACCTCGGCCAGCAGCTCGTCCACCGATGGCGTGCAGGCGTCCACGTCCCAATCCGTGCTCTCCAGACAATCCACCGGATCATAGGTCCATCTAGGATTGTCGCGAACTCCGACCACGTTGATCCCGGCCGAGACCAGCCGGTCGATGGCCTCCGAGTGTCCGCGGACGACCCGCTCCTGCTGATCGTCCGCCGGTGCTGCCCAGGTGGAGATCGTGATCACCACGTCAGGATGCAACCGTTCGAGGTACTTGACGAAGGCCTCATCGATCTCAAAACACTCGTCCGGCTGCCCAGTGAGGCCGAAACTGCAACCCGACTGGATCAGCGAGACCAGTTGCCAGTTCTGTTCCGCTGCCACCGGGGCGATCGCCCCCACGAGTTGCTCGGCGTGCGAATTGCCCACCAGCACGACCGTCTTGGTGGGGTTGACGACCTTCTCGGCCTGCCTACAGAACTCGCCCAGGCGTTTGTCCGTGGGCGCGAACCGGCCCGAACAGCGGCCTGGCAGCTGCACCCATTGGCTGTCGAGGGTTTCGACCAAAGGCAACACCGGCGCGTCCGGTTCGCCCTCATACACAAAGCCGGGCAGCAGCGAAAGTGCCCCCGGATTGTTGCGGTGGGCATCGTCGGAGTTCTGCGCCACCACCTGATCGGCCTTGTACTGGTCGAACCGCAGCCACGCCCCGATAGGCAGCGCAACGAGCAGCAGGCACGTCACGACCACCACGCCCATCCGGGGCTTGCTGGCCTCTGGCCAGGCCCACCTCCTGAGCGGTTCTTCGATCAAGCGGTTGAGGACGACCGCCAACACCACCGAGACGACCACCAGCAAGCCACCTGCCCAAGGCCCCGCCACCTGCTGGTCGCTGACGACCAGGAAGGTGATCAGCAGGGGCCAGTGCACGAGGTAGAGCGAGTAGGCCGAGTCGCCGAGCCGCACGACAGGACGCCAACCCAGGAAGCGGTCGACTCCCAGCGGCGACCCGGACTGACCCGCGATCATGATCGCGGCCGCCGACAACAGCGGCCACAACGCGATCCAGCCAGGGAACGCGGTCGCGACATCAATGACGATGCCGCACGAGATCATGCCCACGAAACCCGCCCAACCCAGCAGGACGCGACCCGCCCTGCCCGGGCGCAGGTGAGGGATGGCCAGCGCCACCAAGGAGCCGAGTGCGAACTCCCACAGCCGCGCACCGGTGTCGAAGTAGGCGAACTCCTGCCGTGTTGCCGTGGTGATGATCGAATACGTCAAGGAGGCAACGAAGATCGCACCGAAGGCGACGGCCAGCACCGGGACGCAGCTCACGCGAAGGCGTCGACGCAGCCACCAGGCCAGTAAGAAGACCAACGGCCAGATCAAGAAGACCTGACCTTGGATGGATAGCGACCAGAAGTGTTGGAACGGGGAGGCCAGCTCGCTGCGGTGGGCGTAGTAGTCGACGTTGTTCGCGGCCAGGTACCAGTTCTGCACGTAGAAGGCGGACGAGAGCGCCTGTGGCCGGTAGTCCCACAGCGCCCGTCGCGGATAGCAGCACCAAAGCAGAGCTGAAGTGGCGAGGATCGTCAAGACCGCCATCGGCAGGAGACGCTTGAACGTGTGCAGCCAGTAGCGTCCGATCGCGATCGGACGCTCATCGGCGATCTTGCGCACGAACGACAGCGTCATGAAGAAGGCCGAGATGAACAAGAAAATGTCGACGCCGCCGGAGACGCGTCCGACGAAGACGTGGTAGACCACCACCATCATCACCGCGACCGCGCGCAGGCCTTGCACTTCGGGCCGGAAGCCCGAGTACCGGGCTACTAGATCGGGCTGCGGCGGCATCAGCGGAATGCTACCAGCCCGGAACGGGCTTGCGGGGCCGCCCCGAAGGACGACCCCGCTCGCTTGTGCCTTGTCGTGAGGTCAAGCCCCCATTGATTCCTTGGCGGCGGCGACAACCGCGTCAGCGGTGAGGCCGAACTGCTTGAACAGCAGCGTGCCCTTGCCGGAGGCACCGTAGTGCTCGATGGAGACCGAGCGGCCCTTGACACCCACGTACTTGGCCCAACCCATAGCGATGCCCGCCTCGACACTCACCCGGGCGGTCACCTCGGGCGGCAGCACCTCGTTGCGGTAGGCCTCGTCCTGGGCGTCGAACCACTCCTGGCAGGGCATCGACACCACGCGGGTGGGGATGCCCTCACCCTCGAGCGCCTGCTGCGCATCCAGGGCGACCTCAACCTCGGAACCTGTGCCGATCAGGATCACCTGCGGAGCGGCGCTGGCCTCTTTCAGCACGTAGGCGCCCTTGGCGAGGCCATCAGCCGACGCGTACTCGCCGCTGCTGCGATCCACGGTGCGCAGGTTCTGGCGCGACAGGATCAGGCCGACCGGCATCTTGGTCTGCTTGAGCGCCTCCGCCCAAGCCGCGGCGGTCTCGTTCGCATCCGAGGGACGCACGATGGCCAGGTTGGGGATCGCCCGGTAGGCGGCTAGGTGCTCGATCGGCTGGTGCGTCGGACCGTCCTCGCCGACACCGATGGAGTCGTGCGTCCAGACGAAGATGGTCGGGATGTTCGACAGTGCGGCGAGCCGGGCGGTCGGACGCATGTAGTCGGCGAAGACGAAGAAGGTGCCACCATAGGCGCGGGTCAGCCCGTCGGCGTTGATGCCGTTCAGAATGCCACCCATCGCGTGCTCGCGGACGCCGAAGTGCAGGGTGCGCCCGTGCGGGCCACCCGGCCATTCCGCGGTGGTGCGGCCCTTGGGCAGGAAGCTGGGTTCGCCCTTCATCGTGGTGTTGTTCGAACCGGCCAGGTCGGCAGAGCCGCCCCACAACTCGGGCAGCTGGGACGCCAACGCGCTCAGTACGTCGGCGGACGCCGCACGGGTCGCCTTCGAGCCCTCTGGGAAGACCGGCAGCTCCAAGGCGGGCAACTCGTGCGAGACCACCCGGTCGAGCAGTGCCTTGCCCTCGGGGTTGGCCTGCTGCCAAGCGGCGAACTTGTCATCCCAGGCGGCCCGGGCGGCCTTGCCGCGCTCGCGAAGCTGCTTGCGGGTGTGCTCGACGAGTTCTTCCTCAATGCCGAACGGCTCGTCGGGGAACTTGAGCAGCTTCTTCAGTTCGGCGATCTCTTCGGCGCCCAGCGCGGAGCCGTGCACCTTCTCTTGGCCCTGCAGGTTCGGCAACGGCCAGCCGATGATGGTGTGCAGTTGGATCAACGACGGCTTGTCGGTGACCTTCTGGGCCTCGAGGATCGCCTCGTAGAGGTCGTTGATGTTCTCGCCGTAGCTGGTCGATCCGGCCGTCCAGTCGATGTCCTGGACATGCCAGCCGTAGGCCTCGTAGCGGGCGGCCACATCTTCACCGAAGGCGATCTTGGTGTTGCCCTCAATGGTGATCCGGTTGGCGTCGTAGATCATGATCAGGTTGCCGAGTTCCTGGGTGCCGGCCAGCGAGGCGGCCTCGGCCTGGACGCCCTCCTGCATGCAGCCGTCGCCGAGGATCACGTAGACGAAGTGGTCGAACGGGCTGTCGGCGGTGGCATTCGGGTCGTACACGCTGCGAGCGCGGCGGGCCGCCATGGCCATGCCGACTGCATTGCTGACGCCTGCGCCCAGCGGCCCGGTGGTGACTTCAACGAACTTGGTATGGCCGAACTCCGGGTGGCCTGGGGTCAGCGAGCCGAAGGTGCGCAGCGACTGAATGTCGTCCATCTCAAGCCCGAGCCCACCGAGGTAGAGCTGTGAATACTGCAGGATGGACGCATGGCCGGCGGACAGCACGAACCGGTCGCGGCCGATCCACCTGTCGTCGTTCGGGTCGGTCTTCATGACCTTCTGGTAGAGCAGATAGGCAACCGGCGCCAGCGAGATCGCGGTGCCCGGGTGCCCGTTGCCGACTTTCTGCACCGCGTCGGCGGCCAGAATGCGCGCGGTGTCAACTGCACGCCGGTCTTCATCGGTCCAGGTCAGATTGGTCACATTGTGTCCTTTGCAGAGTATGTGCTTGGCCTCGAGCTGAGGATCTGGGAGTCCTCCCCCGAGTGTAGTGGCGGGGATACCGAATGGATCGTTGTCTGGGAGGATCCGCGGCGGGCCGTTGGGTGGTTCACTGCTGACCCGTGACGGAGGCGCCACGCTTGCCGATGGGCACGTAATCACGTGCCGCCGGACCGACGTAGACCTGCCGTGGGCGTCCGATCTTCAGCCTCGGATCGGAACGCATCTCGCGCCACTGGGCGATCCAGCCCGGTAGGCGTCCGATCGCGAACAAGACCGTGAACATCTCCTTCGGGAAGCCCATCGCCTCATAGATCAGACCCGAGTAGAAGTCGACGTTCGGGTAGAGCTTGCGCTCGGTGAAGTAGTCGTCCGACAACGCGGTCTGCTCCAGTTCCTGGGCCAACTCGAGCAGGTCGCGTCGTCCGGCCCGCAGGCGCATCACGGCGTCGGCGTGCTGCTTGATGATCGCCGCCCGGGGATCGTAGTTGCGATAGATGCGGTGGCCGAACCCCATCAGTTTGATCCCGGCCTTCTTGTCCTTGACCTGTTGCACATATTCTTTGACGCTGATGCCGGATTCCTTGATCGCCGCCAGCATCTCGACAACCGCCTGGTTGGCACCGCCATGCAGCGGACCGGAAAGCGCGTTCACCCCACCGGCCACCGACGCGTAGATGTTCGCGCCCGACGATCCGATCAACCGCACCGTGGAGGTCGAACAGTTCTGTTCGTGGTCGGCGTGCAGGACGAGCAGCACGTCAAGGGCGCGGGTGATCTCGTCGTGGAACTCATACGGTTCAGTCGGGTAGCCGAAGCTCATCCGCAGGAAGTTCTCCACGTAGCTGAGCGAGTTGTCCGGGTAGAGCATCGCCTCACCACGTGAGTTCTTGTAGCCGTAGGCGGCCAGCGTCGGCACCTTCGCGATCAACCGCTCGGTCGCCTTCTCGATCGCCTCGGGGGTCTCGCCCAGCGAATCGAAGCTGAACGTCGACAGCATCATCAGCCCGCTGGCCAGCACCGGCATGGGATGCGAACGGCGCGGGAACATCTGGAAGAACTCACGCATCCGCTCGTCCACCATCGTCTTGCGACGGATGCGGTCCTCCCAGGTAGCCAACTGGGCAGCGGTCGGCAGCTCACCGTAGATCACCAGGTAGGCGGTCTCCAAGAAGGTGGATTCCTCGGCCAACTGCTCGATCGGGTACCCGCGGTAACGCAGAATGCCGGCATCACCGTCGATGAAGGTGATCGCCGACGTGGCCGAGGCGGTGTTCGCGAAGCCCGGATCAAACGTGACATGCCCGGTGCTGCCGAGCAGCTTGCCAATGTCGAGGCCATCGGGGCCCTCGGTGGCCTGGATCGCGGGGAGTACGAGCGGCTCTTGGTCGAGGCCGGTTAGCTGAACGAGATCGGTCACCTTGACACGCCCTTCCTGACGCAGCACTGCCACTCCACCCTAATCGGATCGGCGCCCCGCCGCAGGGCATCGCACGATGCCCGAGCCCGGGTGGACGCGGTCGCGCGTCCGTGTCAGACCCGGGGCGGCACCGGCAGGGCAGCCAGGTCTCGATGCAGCAACCGCCGGGCCTGGGCCTGCTGCTCGGCAGTGCGCCAAGGAACGCCGTGGAACCCATCGAGAGTGGCATCGGCCACTGCTCGCAGCCCAGCGTCACTGATCAGTCCCAACCCATGGACCGCGACGGCCGCCCCCACATAGGTATCGAAGAAGACGATCCCTCGCTCGGCGTACTGGGCCCGCACGGCCGCGTCGGTACCCACCACGTCGTGGATGAGCACCGCGTCAACGCTGCCGGCGAACTCGGTCAGCAGCCGCTCGCCGACCCGCACGTCCCCCTGCCCGGAGTCGCCGATGAAGACGAGCCGATACTCCGGGAACAGGGCGTGGTAGTGGGTGATGTTCTGGATCTTCTTCTCGGCCATGCCTGCGTGGCTGAGAAGATGCAGCATCGAGCCGGTCAGCATGGACGACACCGAAACCCCCGCCCCGCGCAGCTTCTTGCGGGTCTGGTCCTCAACCCAGCCGAGCAGGTCGGCCGGACGCGCGGTGATGAACGTCAGGTCGCCGAGCGATCTGGGTTTCGAGTCGGGTCCGAGGTCGAGGGCCTCCCACAACGCCACCACCCCCGGATAGACAACGCCTTTTGGGAAGCGCCGGTCGTGCAGGCTGCAGATCGTGGTGTCGTCGATGTCCGACAGCACCTTGGCCTCAAGATCGGTCACCGCCGTGGCTTGGACGGCAATGTGCGCGAGCATCTGTTGGCGGATCTCGTTGCTGTCGATGTCGCGATAGATCAGTTCTTCGAGGTCATGGTGGTTGGGGGTGGCATCGATCAGGTTCTTCAGCACCGTCAGGTCGGCCCCCATGACGTCTGTGAACAGGTCCCGGACGATGAGTTCGTCGCGACGCGATGTGCGTCCGGTTTGCAGCGCATGGATGAGGGCCGCCCGGGCCGGCTGATCAAGCTCAGCGCGCCGCCGCACGCCCAACAGCTCCATCAGGTCGTCGAAGTGGCTGGGACCGAACCGGCCGGCGGACATGACGCCAACCAGCCGGTCGGTCAGCTTGGGGTCGGCCAGCATCTCGCTCAGCTGCTCGGCGTCCGCCCTGACCAGCAGGTCGACGATGACACGCTGGGTCTGGGCGTTGGGGCGGCCGGACAGCAATTCGCGCAGCAGGCTGATCGCGGGGGTCGTCATGATGCCCCCGGCTCGCGCGCCGGCAGATGCACCCGCAGGCAGCGCGGCTGAATCCAAGCCTGAAGGGACGTGACGTGCGTCACGACGTCGCCGTCCAGTTGCACGGGCGCCGGGTCGACCGGGCGCACCCGCAGCCGTTCGGCCCGGCGATAGCGCAGTGCCGAGACGTCCATATCCGGACTGAGGATGCCTTTGGCGGCCACCGGCAACCATTGCAGCCAATGCTTGATCGGCACCTCGAGGACCTCCATCAGCCCGTCATCCGACTGGGCCTGCGGGTAGACGACCAATCCGCCCGGCGCGTCCCTGATCAGACCCGCCAGCACCGACCAGGTCACGATGGTGCGCTCAGGCTGGTCGTCCACCTTGACATGCATCGGCAACGCCGGACGCGTTGCCTGCCTTACGCCCTGCAAGGCGTAGGCCGCCGCCCCGATCCGCACCTTGGCACTCAAGTGTGTGCGGGCAACAGTCTCTGCGTCTCTGCCGATGCCGGCCATGGTGAGGAATGGTTCGTCGAACTGGCGGCCGTCGACGGTTTGCAGCCTGGCCCAGCCGAGGTCGAGCTCGGTGCTCGGACCGGATAGCGCAATCGCCACCTTGGTGCGCAGGTCGAGGCTGGTCAGGCCGAGGTTGTAGGCCAGCACGTTGCCAGAGCCCAAGGCGACGATACCGAGCCGGATGCCGGTGCCCGCTAGTTCGCGGGCGACCTGACGAACCGTGCCGTCACCCCCGATCACCAGGACGACGTCGGCCCCGGCCTCGACCGCCTGGCGAGCCTGCTGCGAGCCGGTCTCCTCCCGGGTGGTTGCAAGCGACCGGGGGGCGTCGATACCCATTCGATAACACTGGCCGACGACCTCGGCGACCGCGCTGCTGGCACGCCTGGCCAGCGGATTGACCACGACAAAGGGCCGGACGGCGGCCGGGGTCTCCAACATGGACGCGCTGGCAACCCAAGACTGGCGAGTCTTCATCACGACTCTTATTGTGCACGAAGATAAAGTGATAGCATTTTGATATCACCCATACGGAGAGGAACAGTGATGGCGACCCTGAACGGAGTCTCAGCAGACCCGACTGACGAATCGAGCGGCGGACAACCCGCGGGGCACCCCGTCGGGCTGCAAGGCGCGCGGGTCGACATCTCGGAACGCGAGGCGTGGTACGCCAACGGGGCGGTAGGCGTGCTGCTGACGTTCGGCCTCCTCCTCGGCGGCACGGTCGCGATGATCATGGCCGGTATCCAACTGGAGAACGGTACCGGCGGGCAAGCCTTGATGATCGCGGGGTTGGTGGCTCTGCTGGTTTCGACGGTACCCGCGACAATGCTGACGATCGTGCAGCCCGGCGAGACTCGGGTGGTCACCTTCTTCGGCAACTACGTCGGCACGATTCGAAAGGCCGGCCTCCACGCCACCGTGCCGTTCACCGCGAAGCGGAAGGTCTCGGTGCGCGTGCACAACTTCGAGACCAACGAACTGAAGGTGAACGACTCGGACGGCAACCCGGTCAACATTGCCGCGATCGTGGTCTGGCAGGTCGCCGACACCGCCAAGAGCGTCTTCGCCGTCGAGGACTACCAAGCGTTCGTGAGCGTGCAGTCCGAGGCGGGGCTGCGTCATGTCGCGTCCGGACATCCCTATGACAACGCTGCGCCCGGCGAGGAGACGCTGCGGGGGTCGACGGAGTTGGTGGCCGATGAACTGGCCCATGAGGTCGCCGACCGGATCGCCATCGCCGGCCTTGAGGTGATCGAGACCCGCATCTCAGCGCTGGCCTACGCCCCAGAGATCGCCCAAGCGATGCTGCAACGCCAGCAAGCATCCGCGGTGATCGCCGCCCGCGAGAAGATCGTCGAGGGGGCCGTGACCATGGTCCAGAACGCCCTCGATCGGCTCGAGGTGGACGCCATCGTGCACCTCGACGATGAACGCAAGGCCGCCATGGTCAGCAACCTGCTGGTGGTACTGTGCTCCGACTCCCGGGTCAGCCCGGTCGTGAACACCGGCAGCCTCTACACATAGTGGGGTGTCATGGTTGAGCGAAAGCAGGTGCTGCTACGGCTGGACCCAGCCGTGCACGATGCCCTGCAGCGCTGGGCCAGCGACGAATTGCGCTCGGTGAACGCCCAGATCGAGGTGCTGTTGCGCCGGGAACTGCAGCAGGCCGGGCGACTGCCCGACCAGGTGAAACCGCTGCCCCGGCGCGGCAGGCCGCCCAAGCAGGGTGAGTGGCGCCAGCCACCGGAACCCGACTCGCCGGACTGACCACGGCGGGCGGGGTCCGGCCGGCGGCTCAGCTCACCGAGAGGGACCACAACCCCTTGTGGGCGAGCGGACGCCAGCCCAGATCGGTGTTGATCCGCAGCATGTGGACGTTGTCGGCCGCATTGTGGGTGATGATGCGCCGCACCTGTGGGTACTGCTCGCGCACCAAGGCAGCGGCCAAGGTCTTCAGTGATCGACCCAAGCCGCGCCCGCGGTGTCCGGACGCCACCGAAGTGTCCCACTGGTAGGCCAGCGTCGTGCCGCCCTGCACCGCGACCTGGGTCAGGCCCGCGACCGCGTCGTCCGGGGCCAGCGCCAGCACGCTCACCAGCAGTCGTCCGGCCTCGACCGCGCTCGCCTCGTCGGCTGCGACCCGCTCGGCGGTGAACTCCTCGGCCACGTAGCCGGTCTCACCGGTCGGGGCGTCGGCCATCGTGATCTCGTGCATGGCAGCCACCTGCGCCCGCCAGCGCGCCGGCGTGGGACCGAACCAGTGCACCAACCGATAGCCGTCGGCGGGCGGCTCGGGCTCGCCGGATTCGAGCGGATCGACTTCCGAAACGCGATAAACCTGGGCAAGCCGGGCACCCGCCGAAACCAGCAGGTCGGCAACCACGTCGCGTCCGACCGACCCGATGCCGGTTGGTGAACGCAGTTGCTCGTCGGCGGACGC
>CALMKG010000558.1 GCA_937867175.1 uncultured Propionibacterium sp.
CTGCTCGCCGCGAAACGGGCGAAGGGCCCCGCCCCGAAGCAGGCCACCCGCAGATCGACCACGAAAACTGCCAACGCGAAGCCCACGAGCCGCAAGACTGGGAGCAAATAGGCTCCACAGACCGACCCGAGGTGACCACGCCCAAGCAAACAAGGAGTGAGATGGCCAAGCGCGTCCGCAACTACCGGTTCGAAATGCCGTATCAGGTGGACGCACCCAGCCTGACCGACCTGCAGGCCGGGATCGACCGAGTGCGGATGCGCGCCCCGCGTGACCGCAACGCCCGCACCCTGACACTGCTCGACACCACTGATGAACGCCTGAGCTGGGCGGGGGTCCTGCTTGCCCACCAGGTGATTGGCGAGACCGGCGACTGGCTGCTGCGCGCCCCGGACTGGCAACCCTGGCTGCCGGCCGAACGTCTCGAATCACTCGACGATGCCGAGGCGCTGCCCGAAGACCTCGCCCGGTTGCTGCTGCCGTTCCGGCGCCGCGCCCCCATCAGGCCGATCGCCGACATCCGGGTCGACCGCACCGTCTACCAGTTGCTCGACCCGGACGGGGTCGAACTCGGCCAGTTGCTGGACGACCGGATCGCGGTGCGACGTGGCGGCTTGGTGATCGCCCGCCATCGAGAGGTCACCTTCGAAGCCGGTGCCGCCAGCACTGCCCCGCAGCGCACCCTGGTCGTCGACCGGCTGCAGCTGGCCGGTGGGGTGCGCGTCACCGAGTTCCCCGAGCTGATCGATCGGCTGATCTCGCTCACCCATCCGGTGGTGGTGCCTGCCAAACCTGCCTCGGGGGCCGATCCCGAGGACTTCCTCGGATGGCTGTTCACCGGCCGGATGCTTGGGCTACTGCGTGCCGACCTGCAGGTACGCAAGGGGGACGTCGCCGATACGGCGTTGCTGGCCGCCGAACTGGCCGACGTGGCTGAACTGGTTCGCGGCCTGGCGGTCTTGGTCGACCCGATTTGGGCCAACGAGCTGAGCTGGCATGTCGGACGCGTCGTCGCCCAGTCGCCCTGCCGCCATCCCGAAGATCTGGGTGAGTCCTACTTCGACGCCTTGGATGCCTTGGCCACCGCCGCCCGATCGCCACGACTTCGCCCCGACCTGCCCGACTCCGGGTCCGCCGACGGCCGAGCGCCGGCGACCGCGCGCCAGCTACTGCGCAACGAGGCGGCCCTCCGGCTGGCCGAGGTGATCACCTCGATGGACGCGCTGACCGCGGACGCAACGGAGGTCGAATGGACCCATGCGCTGGCGGCAGCCGAGCAGGTGCTGCGGGTTGTGAACGCCGGCGAACCGGTGCTCGGCAAGTTCGCCGCCCGCCGCCGACGGCTGGTCGGCCTGCTGGGTGCGATCGCGCAGACCGCCAATCCGGTACCCGAGCCGCACCCGGACGTGGTGGCCACGCTGTCACCGGCCTTGGCCTACCAGGCTGGTCGTGACTACCAACGGGGTCAGGACGAGACGCGTGAGCCGCGGCGCAAGCTGCTGGACGAATGGCCGCGCACCAAAGGCAAGCTGCTGGACGAATGGCCCGAGGCGGTGGCCTACTTGCCCGACCCGAAGGCGTTGACCGCCGGCAGGGTCAAGGACGACGACGATGACTGAATCGTCCGGTGCCGTCAAGGGCCTGTTCGTCGTCTTCGAGGGTGGCGACCGGGTCGGAAAGTCCACCCAGGTGCAGGCGCTCGCTGCGGCCCTGACGGCGTCCGATGTCGAGCACGTGGTCACCTTCCAACCCGGCGACACCCGGGAGGGGGCGATCATCCGGAGGCTGCTGCTCGACCCCGGCAACCATCTCGACGAGCGCTGTGAAGCCTTGCTCTACGCTGCGGACAAGGCCCAACACGTGCGCTACGTGGTACAACCTGCGCTCGCCGCCGGTAAGGTGGTCATCTGCGACCGTTATGTCGACTCGATGCTGGCCTACCAAGGGGCCGGACGAGCCCTACAGGTCGCCGACCTGGCCGCGATCGCGGGCTGGGCCACCCGGGGCCTGCGTCCTGACCTGACGGTCTTGTTGGACACCGATCCCGCCAAGGCGGTGGGCCGAGTGGCCGATCAGGACCGGCTGGAGCAAGCCGGCTCCGACTTCCATGCGCGCGTCCGGGAGGGATTTCGCGAGCTGGCTGCGGTCGAGCCGCAGCGTTACCTGGTGCTGCCGGGGTTGGTCAGTCTGCGGGCCACCGCCGCCCGCATCCGGGCAGCAGTCGGTGCGCTGCTCGGCCGGGAGTTGACCGAGCCGCAGCTGATCGAACTCGGCGAACAAGCCGAGTCCGTTGCCGACAGCCGGGGGCTGCGGTGAGCAGAGAGCAGCGTTCGGACGGGGTGTGGGCCGAACTGGTCGGCCAACGGCGTGCCGTGGCCGTGCTGCGGGCCGCTGCCGAGGCCGCGCACGCGCCGGGGGACGCGCGGCACGCCATGACCCATGCCTGGCTGATCACCGGCCCGCCCGGATCGGGGCGGAGCAACGCCGCCCGGGCATTCGCTGCGGCCTTGTTGTGTGAGCGGGGGGGCTGCGGCGATTGCGCGATCTGCCGCACCGTCGCGTCCGGCGCCCACCCCGATGTCACCCTGGTGCGCACCGAGTTGTTGTCGATCGGGGTTGACGAGGCGAGGGAGTTGGCGAATCGGGCAGGCATGTCGCCCACGATCGGCAGCTATCAGATCATCGTCATCGAGGACGCTGACCGCATCACCGAACGCGGGGCGGACGCCCTGCTGAAGTCGCTGGAGGAGCCGCCGCCGCGCACGATCTGGGTCTTGTGTGCCCCGACCGCGGACGACGTGATAGTGACCATCCGGTCCCGGACCCGCCATGTCAACCTTCGTACCCCCACCGATGCTGACGTGGCCCGTCTGCTCGCCGGCCGCGACGGCATCGAGCCGGCGTTGGCGGCGCACGCCGCGCGCGCAGCCCAGGGCCACATCGGACGCGCCCGGGCCTTGGCACGAGACGAGGAGGTACGCAACGCTCGCCACCGAGTGCTCAAGGTGCCGGCCGGCCTCACCAGCGTGGCGGCCTGCCTACGGGCGGCCGAGGCGTTGGTCACCTCGGCCACCGCGGACGCCGAGCGCCGCACCAGCGAACTCGACGCTGGTGAACTCGCCAACCTGAAGGAGGCCCTCGGCTTCGGCGCCAAGGGTGCCCGGCCCCGGCAGGCAGCGGCAGCGTTGAAGGAGTTGGAGGATCAGCAGAAGATGCGCGCCAAGCGACTGCAGCGCGACGCACTGGACGCCGTCCTGACCGAACTGACCACCTGGTACCGCGACGTGCTGTCGGTGCAGTTGCGGGCGGTCGATGCCGGAGACCTGGCCTCGGCGACCGGCGGGGTCGGGCTGATCAACGCCGAGTTGCGCGATCAGGTTGCGTCCGCCGCCGCATCGTCCACCCCCGAGCAGACCGTCCGCAGGGTGGACGCGATCCTGGCCGCCAGAGAAGCGTTGGAGCGCAACGTCGCGCCGCTGCTTGCGATGGAATCGCTCATGCTCGCCCTGGCCGACCCCGACCACAGCTGAGTCTTCGAACCACCGCAACGCGAACCGGGCGTGTCAGTCCGGCCATTCGGGTGCCGCAGGCACGAAGATGGGAGCTGACGTATCAGGCCCACACAGGACAGTGAGGATAGGTTGTGAGTACCATCGTCCAGGATGCCGCTGAGCAGACCAGGCCCAACCAGTTGGTCGAGTCCGATCCGCAATATCCGTCCGAGGATCGCGCCGTGTCGGTGTCGTCGTTGGCCGGGGCCAGCCCCGCAGTTCCCCGCGATCCGCGGCTGTTGTTGGCCGAGCAGGCCGACTACGAGGCCCGCAAGGCTGCCGAAGAGGCCGAATCCGCACGTATCGCAGCTGAGGACGCGGTTGCCCGAGCCGCTGCCACCAAGGCAGCCGCCGAGCAATCGCGCGCCGAACTGGAGGCTGCGCGTGCCGAGGCCAAGGCCAAGGCTGAGGCGGCTGCGCTCCAGGTGCGACTGGAACGGCAGGAATTCGACCAGCAGGCGGCGGCCGTCCGCGCCCAGCAGCGCGCCGCTCGCGACCAGCAGTTGGGCACGGTTCGCACCGTGGACGAAGCCGAGCAGCCCGTCGCCACCGTGACCCGGCGCAGTACCGATGCCCCGCTGGGGGCGCTGGCATTCTTCTTGGTGCGGCTGGCGGTCGGTGGGTGGGCCGGCATCGTCGGTTGGCAGGCATTGGTCGACCAGCAGGCGACGGTGGACGCGCTGCTGAAGGTCGGTATCCCGCAGGAGTACACCTCGTGGCTGGGCTGGGGTACAGGCATCGGGTTGCTCGTCATCGCCTTCTTCGTGCTCGTCGGCCTCGGGACGCGCATCTTCGCTGCGCTCATGCTCGCCGGCGTGGCCGGTTTCCTGGCGTTCTTCCGGTTCGGCCCGTTCAGTCCGTTCCTGGAGGGCCACTTCGGGTTCTATGGCGACCGTGACGTCTTCTTGGCAGTGCTTTGCCTGCTGCTGGTGCTGCTCGGCGCGGGAGGATGGAGCGTGGACGCGAACATGCGGCGCAGGCGGAAGGCTGCCGCGAAGCCGGAGTGAATCCAGTCCGGACCGTCTCCGCTACTGTGCGGGCGTCCGGTGACGTAGGGTACTGGCCATGGCGGCGG
>CALMKG010000559.1 GCA_937867175.1 uncultured Propionibacterium sp.
CTAATCCGGGTTGAGCGGGGTGTCGGCTTGGTGTCCCTTCAGAGCCCGCCCGGGTGCCATGGGGATGGTGATCCCATCTTCGGGGACCTCGGCGGGATGGTAGCCGGGCGCGACCATGCCCTCTTCTTCTGCGCTGGGACCAGGAGCGAAGGGCAACGGCATCGCCTCGGTACCGCTCTCGGACTCGACCAGTGCCGCGAATCGCTCCAAGTCGCCCTCGATGAGTCCGCTCAAGACGACCAGCTCGTCCTCCTCGTCCGCCCCGAAAGCACCGAGGTCGAACTCGAACTCGAGGTGAACCTTGGTTTGACCCTTGCTGATCTCGGACAGGGTGACGACCGCCGCATTCTTCGGTCCCTCGGTGGCGGCCCAAGCCACCTTGCTGTTCGGAACCTCCTCGGTGATTTCAGCCTGCCACTCCCGGAGTTCGCCGCCGATCTTTGCGATCCAGTGCAGCTGGTTGTTGTCGAGCTTCTTCACCTCTTTGACGCCACCCATGAACCGGGGATACTCCTCAAACCGCGTCCACTGGCTGTAAGCCGTACTCACGGGCACTTGCACGACAACCGACTTCTTGATCATCTTCGTCATCGGTCTCCCCTTCCAGTCCTGTATCGGGCCGATGGAACAAGTCTGGCACCCAACCCAAGACCCCAACAGGAATCGGGTATCTTGCCGAGGTCGGCCGGCGCGAAGGTCGCGCTCTACCCCCGCGTCCGCGGCCGACGCGCATGTCCGGAACCGCGCGACTGCGAAGACCCGGTTCGCGCGCGTTGCGACGAGGCACGCTGCGGTCGAGCGTCGGGCTGCATTGCAGACGCCGCGGGCTGCGTAAGCGCGCGCGCCTCGTTCGGGCTCAGGACGATCCGCTCGCCGGGGGCCACTTGGGCCAGGATCTGGCGGTCGGCGACGGCGACCGTCGGGCGGATACCGGCCTTGCGCATCATCTGCTTGACCTCGTCATGCTGGTCCGGGCTCACCAGGGTGACCACCGTGCCGCAGTGGCCGGCGCGGGCGGTGCGTCCGGAGCGATGCAAGTAGGCCTTGTGCTCGACCGGCGGGTCGGCGTGCACCACAAGCGCCACGTCATCGACATGGATGCCGCGGGCGGCAATGTCGGTGGCGACCAGCGTTTGGACCTTGCCCGAGTCGAAGGCGGCCAAGTTCCGGGTGCGAGCGTTCTGTGACAGGTTCCCATGCAGGTCAACTGCTGGGATACCTTGATCCACAAGCTGCTTTGCCAGCTTCTTGGCGCCGTGCTTGGTGCGGGTGAACAAGATGGCGCGCCCACTGGCGGACGCCAGGTCGGCGAGCACCGCACTTCGGTTCGAGTTGTCGAGTCGCAGCACGTAGTGGTCCATGGTGGCAACCGGTGACTGTGGTGAGTCGGCCTCATGGACCGCCGGGTGGTGCAGGTAGCGCTTGACCAGCACGTCCACACCGTTGTCGAGGGTGGCGGAGAAGAGCATGCGCTGGCCGTCTGCCGGCGTCCGGTCGAGAATCCTGCGGACCATCGGCAGGAAGCCCATGTCGGCCATCTGGTCGGCCTCATCCAGCACGGTGATGCCGATCTCGTCGAGCGAAACCATGCCCTGCCCCATCAGGTCGAGCAGCCGCCCCGGGCAGGCGACCAGAATGTCGACACCACCGGCAAGGGCCTTCACCTGGGGAACCTGGGAGACCCCACCGAAGATGGTCCGGCTGGTCAGCCCGGCCGTTGCGGCCAGCGGTTTGAGCGCCTCCTCGATCTGGGTGGCGAGTTCACGGGTCGGCGCAAGGATCAGCGCCCGGGGACGCTTGGCGCGGCGGCGCTGAGGCACGGCCGCCAGACGCGAAACCACGGGCAGCAGGAAGGCGTACGTCTTGCCTGACCCGGTGCGGCCACGGCCGAGCACGTCACGGCCGGCAAGGGAATCGGGCAGCGTCGCCGCCTGGATGGGGGTCGGGGTGGTGATGTCGAGGCCGGCGAGCACGTCGACCAACGGCGTGGGCACGCCAAGGCGTGCAAAAGCGGAAGTCAAGTAAGTCATCCTTCACAGGCGTCTTGCCGGGGTATGCATGACCCACTGGGGCAGACACGGCGCTTCGTCGAGGAAGGTCCCCGGGCACCAAGAGGTCCGAGGCAAGACTCATCGGACCAACGACTCCAACCTATCCGTCGAATGGGTCCAAGCCCAAACCAGTTGCCATCCTCAGGCCGGTCGGCCGGGCAGCAGGCAATGGTCGCCGAAGCCGGCCGGTGGTACACCCAGTCCCTGGTTGAACCGCGCCCAGTAGTTCACCGACGCGACGGTCGCCGCCAGCAGCACCAGCTGGCGCTCGTCGAAGGTCGCCGTCATCTGGGCTAGCAGGTCGTCGTCCACCGCCAGGGGGGTCGATGACAAGCCACGGGCGTAGGCGATGATCAGGCGCTCGGCCGGGCTGAACCCCGGCTCTGCCGCCTCGGTGCCATCACGCAGCGCATAAACCTCGCGGTCGGTGATGCCGGCCTCCCGATGGGCGTGGGCATTCATGTCGATACAGAAGGCGCAGTTCGCGGTCAAGGACGCGGTCAGCCGCGCCAGCTTCAGTTGCCGCCGGCCGAGGCCGGGGATGCGGTGGGCAGCCGTGGCCTCCAGCATCCCGGCACCCAGCGCGGTCCGCGGCGACCAGGCCAGCAACCGCGCCGGCACGGCGGTCCGGCCCATCGTCCTTTCGGCAATGAAGACACCCAGCCGCAGCAGCGGGTTCATTCGCCTGGGTTCTTTGATGATCGCGTTCATGAGATGCCTTTCACCGCCCTTGCCCCAGTCAAGCATGTGGCTGCCGGGGCGGGCGACGCTGCGAATCGGCTGGTCCCGCGCGCGCAGCGTCGATCCGGGTCACAATCGGATCAACCGATGGCGCGAAAGGAACTGCGATGCTGCCCGCCGGCGCAGATCACGAGAAGGCCGCAAAGCTGATGTAGAAGAGCGAGGCGGCCTGCTTGGTGTCGCACTCCTTGAGAGCCGAGATCACCCTCGACGTCGAGATGGCCGAGGGCTGACCGGCGGACCCAGGCACAATCCGATAACACTGCACCGCACGACGATTCAGGCCGACGCGCCCAACCCCTACCATGAGTCATGACCGCAAAGATCGATTTGAAGCAGAGCGGGTTAGTGCGCAAGGTCTTCACCCTTCTCGCGCTGGCGTTGGTGGCGGTACTGCTGGCCGGCTGCGGCTTGGGCGGGTGGACCTGGGGCGTCGGCGATTCTGGACAGTCCTCCGGTGGCGCCGCCGTCCCGACCGAAGACCAAGCGAGTCTGCCCGCGGTGACCACCGCCCCGCAGGCCCCGCAGGACGATACGGACCGCCTGATTATCAGCACGCAAACGCTGCGCTTGGAGGTGGACAGCACCACCGACACCGTTGAACAGGTGCGCAGGCTGGCGGGCGAGCATTCGGCCACCATCACCAACATGCAGGTGGCCACCGACACCGACGAGTGGCTGTACCGCTACGACCAGGAGGGCCTGCCGGCCGGCGACGGCGCCGCACTGCGCGGCTGGGTGACCGTGCGCGTCCCGGCGGCAGACCTTGACGCGTTCGTCGCCGACGTCTCCCAGCTCGGCACCGTGGTCTACCAATCGGAGTCGACCGACGACGTGACCCAGGAGCACATCGACCTGACCGCCCGGCTGGAGAACCTGCGAGCCCAGGAGGCGCGGTTGCGCGAACTGGTGGCAGCGGCCACCAACGTCGAAGAGATGCTCGCCGTGGAGAAGGAGCTGTGGCGCATCCGTGGTGAGATCGAGAGTCTGGACGCCCAGGTGCAGTACCTGGAGCGGCAGGCGGCGCGCGCGACCGTCACCGTCGAACTCACCGAGAAGCAGCCGGTCGTTCGTCCCGGCGGCAGTTCTTGGGGCTTCGTCGAGGCGATCACCAATGGTATCCAGGGTGCGGTCGGGGTGCTGACCTCCACGGTCACCTTCCTGATCGCCAGTTCGCCCCTGTGGTTGACCGGGCTGCTGGTCTTCTTCCTGGTCCGCCGGGCCAGACGGCGTCGGCGGGCGGACGCCGCAACCGCCGCGTCCGCGCAACCCGTGACGTTCCCGCCCACGGCGACTGCGCCGGCCGACGAACCGGCCACGCCACCGAACGAACCGAACGAACCGAACGAACCGGACGCGCCAGCCGACGGACCGACCACGCAGCGCGAAGGCGACTCCTAACCCCCGGCGCGAACCATCAGCTTTGCTGGTCGGCCACGATGCGTCCATCGGCGATGGCGTCCAGCAGAGCCTGGTAGTCCCGGTCGTTCTGGTCGGCGTAGTCGACCGCATACCGCGCCATCGCGTTCGGGAAGGATTTCCCTTTGCCAAGGTAACCTGCCAGCATCGCCGGCTCACAGCTTTGGACGTGCGCCCGGGCCAAGACCGCCCCACACAAGCGTGCGTAGTCGCCGAGCAGGGACGCGGAGAGCCGCTCAATCTCGAAGCCGCCCTTCATGTCCCGGAAGTGGCGCACGTAATACTGTCGCCCGTCACTGTCAGTCCACCCCAGCAGCGGATCGGACACCGCCTGCATGATCTTCTGCCCGGCGACCACCCGCTGTCCCATATGGTCATACCCGCACGGCCCGGCATACGCCTCGAGCACCGAGCGCGAGGCCTCCTTGGCCTGCAGGAACAGTGGGTTGCCGCCGCTGTCGACACAGAGCAGGATGAACGCCCGCGTCCCGACGCTGCCCACGCCAACCACTTTCCGGGCCAGATCAACCGGCCGGAAGCGCCGCAACAGCACATCGATATCAGGCGACAGACTCGACCGATACCTTCGGGGGATCTCCATCACGTCGCCCGGCAGTTGGGCAGGCCGGACGATCAAGGGCGCCTGCTCGACGATCCGCAACTGTCCACCCGCCTGCGAGGTTGACAGTTGATCCAGCGAGCGCTCCGAGGTGCGTCCCCGCGCCTTGCGGGCGGCACGCTCGATCTCCTGGTCCCTGGCTCCGCGATGGGTCTCGCCGACGGCGCTGTGGGAGCGCAGGAGATCTTCAGTGACCACCTTGTGATAGACGGTCAGGGCGCTGGCGGATGCTGCTTTGGCAACCCAGGTCCGGTACGCCGAGGCCGCGGCATGGGCGACAGCCCACTCGCCGTCGGCACCGAAACCGCCCGAACGCGCTGCCACGGCCAACGAGGCGACGAGACGTTCCACATCCCACTCCCAGGGCGCCAAGGTCGTCTCGTCGAAGTCGTTGAGGTCGAAGACCAACGTGCGCTCCGGCGAGGCGAACAGGCCGAAGTTGGACAGATGCGCGTCGCCGCAGGCTTGGACCCGCAAGCCACTGACCGGGGTGGTGGCAAGGTCGTGTGCCATTAACGCCGCTGTACCCCGATAGAACGCGAACGCCGACTGCGCCATCCGCCCCCAGCGGACGGGCACCAACTCTTGGACGCGAGCAGCGTTTTGCGCGTCCAGCAACGAGATCGGGTCGCGGTCGAGATCAAGATCGGTGCCCAGCGCTGAGCGCGGCGTGGTCTTTCGCAACTGGCGGCCCTGTTCGGTCAGCTCCGCCGTCGTCCAGCCTTCCATGGCTGTCCCCCCACCAAACGCATTCGGGTACCCCGGCCGATCCGAGGCACTCAGGCAAACCGCCACACCACAAGCCCTCGAGCGGACTTCTGCCAAGCTCAATTGTTGCAGCACACCGGATGGAGGGGTCAGGAATTGCCCTGATGAGGTTTGATGGTTCAGGGTGAAGGAGGCTGGCGGTGTCGATGTCGTCGTGGATGATGATGCGCTCGTTGTCGCGGGATTCCTCCGTTGCGGACAAGAAGTTGGCACCGGGAACCTACCGCAGGGTGATGGCCTATTCCAGGCGCTATCGGGCGTCGATCATCGCCTTCGTCCTGCTGGTCATGGTGGACGCGGTGCTCGTGGTCGCCGTGCCGCTGCTGCTACGCCAGATCATCGACCAAGGGGTGATCCCCGGCGATTCCGGGGTCGTGGTTCGCCTGGCCCTGGTCGTCGCCGGCATCGCGCTGGCCGAGGCCGTGCTCACGGTCGTCCAGCGCTGGTTCTCGTCGCGTATCGGAGAGGGCCTGATCCTCGATCTGCGCACCGAGGTCTTCTGGCACGTGCTGGACCAGCCCATCGCTTTCTTCACCCGCACCCAGACCGGGGCGCTGGTCTCGCGGCTCAACAGTGACGTCATCGGGGCCCAGCAGGCGTTCACGTCGGTGCTGTCGAACCTGGTGAGCAACATCGTCTCGGTCACGCTGGTGATCGCGACGATGTTCGTCCTGTCTTGGCAGCTCACTGTTGGCGCCCTGCTGCTGGTTCCGGTCTTCCTTTTCCCGGCGAAGTACGTGGGCCGGCGGCTCGCCTCGCTGGCCCACCGGCAGATGTCGCTCAACGCCGATCTTGGTTCGCGGATGACCGAGCGGTTCAACGTGGCCGGTGCGCTGCTGGTGAAGCTGTTCGGCAGCCCCGAGCGGGAGCGGGCGGAGTACACCGAACGCGCCTCCCGAGTACGCGATACCGGCATCAGCATCGCGCTGAACCGGTCAACGTTCATGGCGGCGTTGACCCTGGTGGCCGCCCTGGCGACCGCCATGGTCTACGGTTTCGGCGGGCTGATGGCAGTGCGCGGCTCGCTCACCCTCGGCACGCTGCTCGCGCTCACAGCGCTGCTGACCCGGCTCTATGGGCCGTTGACTGCGCTGTCGAACGTGCGGGTCGACGTGATGACGGCACTGATCTCGTTCGAACGGGTCTTCGAAGTACTCGATCTGAAGCCGCTGGTCACCGAGCGTCCGGACGCTTTGCCGCTGCCGCCCGGCCCACTCGACATCGTGATCGACGCCGTCTCGTTCGGTTATCCGGCCGCCGACGAGGTCTCGCTCGCCTCCTTGGAGTCCACTGCCACCGGCGACCGGCGCGCCGGTGGCCAGGTGCTGCATGAGGTCTCCATGACCGTGGCTGCCGGGCGGTTCGTGGCCCTGGTCGGGCCCTCGGGGGCGGGCAAGACGACGCTGACCGCCCTGGTCGCCCGGCTCTACGACCCCACCGCGGGAGCGGTGCGGATCGGCGGGATAGACCTGCGGGACGCCACCCTGGCGTCCCTTCGTGAACGGGTCGGCGTGGTCACACAGGAGGCGCACCTGTTCCACGACACGATCCGGGCGAACCTGCGCTACGCACGTCCCGACGCCAGCGATGCCGAGATCGGACGCGCGCTGCAGCTGGCCCAGATCGCAGATCTGGTCGCAGACCTGCCCGAGGGACTGGACACGGTGGTCGGCGACCGCGGACACCGACTGTCAGGTGGGGAGAAGCAGCGCCTGGCGATCGCCCGGCTCCTGCTGAAGGCCCCCGACGTGGTGATCCTGGACGAGGCGACCGCCCATCTCGACTCCGAGTCGGAGGTGGCGGTGAAGCGGGCGCTGGACGAGGCGCTGGCCGGACGGACGTCGCTGGTCGTCGCCCACCGGCTCTCCACGATCCGTCAGGCCGATCTCATCGTCGTGCTAGACCATGGCCAGATCATCGAAACTGGTCGCCACGACGAGTTGCTCGCCCGCGGCGGACTGTACGCCGAGTTGTACACCACGCAGTTCAGTACCGACCCG
>CALMKG010000560.1 GCA_937867175.1 uncultured Propionibacterium sp.
AGTCCCAGGGCAAGGCCAACAAGATGACCCCGTTGGTGCGCGACAAGGTGGCCCAGGCCCTGCAACCCTTGGTGGGGTGAACCTCCAGCCACGCCAATCATTGTCGCATTACGAGAAATGCGTGGTGAGTGACGAGCAGATCCAGAACTGGGCCGACCAGGCCGTCGGTGCGGTGAACCGCGATGGCATGGACGTCGTCGTGGTGCCGAAGATCCCGATCGACCGGTTGTTGTTCATGGTTGCCCATGCCAACGATCCGTATCGTTGGCGGGCAGGCATCGCCAGGCTATGGCGGGACTTCAAGGACCTGACGGTGCTGTCGGACCCAACCCCGAAACCGGGCTGACAGGGGCAAAGACCCAGGTGGCGTTTTGGGTTCAGGAGGGCATCTGAGACAATGATGGCTGCCCGCTGAATGGTTTGGAAGTCGTCGACGACTTGGGTCAGGGACTGGAGCAAGGAATGAGTTTGGGGAGCAAGATCAGAACTGGTGCCATGGTTTCTGGCGCGTTTTCCGCCCACAAGATCAGCAAGGCGCAGGAGCAGGCAGCCGTGGCCCAGCATCGACAGGCCGCTGCGTTGCAGCAGCAGGCGTTGGCCCAAAATGCCCAAGCCGTCCAGATGGCGCGAGCCGCGAACGCGGCGGAACGGCAAGCACTTGTCGCCGAGCAGGTTGCGGCCGACCAGCGTCGGTTGGCAGAACAAGCTGCAGACCACGCCCGCCGTGCTCACTTCGCGCAGTGGCGCCAGACCCCTGATGGGCGAGCCTACGAGGAGTGGCGACTACAGGCGAGCCAGTTGGCGGACGACATACTCAAGCGAATCCGCCCCGCGGTGGAGTTCCAGCCGAAACTCGCCGCTGCCCACGCATACGACGTCCAGCGAGCGTGGGCGGCACATCCAAGCCCTGCAGCCATCGTGCGGCAACCCTCACAACCAGTGATGGCGGCACCGGACATCAAACCATTGATCCTGGCCGCTGCACTCATCGGTGTCTTCATCCTGGGCTTGGTCGGCAGTGCGTTTGAAGGGGACAGCGACACCGGGTCTGGAATGGTGAGCCAGGTGGTTCCGTTTCTGGTGTTGGTGGTCACCGCGTTGGTTGGCTTCTTCAGCGTCAAGCGGATCCATGGGATGAGGGTGGACAGGGCTGAACAGGCTCGCCTGACCGCGCTGGCTGAGCATGAGACAGCGATGAGGCAGTGGCATCAGTGGCAGTACGAAACCAAGGCTGCGAAGCTCGCCCGAGCCACCTTCCTGGCAGGGGCGTCGGAAGACCCCAATCAGGTGCCCGAATGGTGGGAGATCTCGGTTGACGGCGGAGGGTTCCTGCCGGTTCCTGAGGAGATCGAAGCGTACCAGGCTTGGGCGATGCGTCAGTTCCCCTCGCCCAGCCAGTTGCCGAAGCTCCAGCGGGTTGCCTTCAAGGTGTTGGATGCAGTCCCTGGTGGGCCCGAGGTGCAGGAGGCGCTTACCTGGTATCGGGTGAACCATCCGGCAAGCAGCTGAACCCATCCGATTGGTGGGCATCCCACGAAACGCGATCAGTCGATGGGATCCAGCCTGCGGACGGTGGGGACGCCGGCGGCACGCTCCGCCGCAAGCCCGCAGCCGACCCGCTTGGCGCCGCGGTATGGTCGTGCCGCAGAGCACGGGGTCAGCCGGTGACGTCGAGAACCTGCGTCGTGCCTACGCACGCCTTCCCATCATGCACTGACGCGCCGTGGAGCTACAGATGCCAGAAAGGCCTGAACCTCCACCAGCCTTGACGATGGCTTGGGTTTGAGCCTTGCGGGTGGGGTGGACGCGGCGCCAGTTCGGACGCTGCGTCCACGTCGCGGTGATTCCAGCCCGGCGAACCCAGCTGAGCGCCGGGCTTCAGCCATGGCCAAACCGGTCGATGGAACCATCGAGACGTACACCCTTCGGATATCTGTGCCGTGCGGTCGTAGGGGCTGGCTTTGCAGGCCCGGCAGAAGGGGAAACGTGCCACCCAGGCTGCAAGGGCTGTCAGTGTCAGGTGGTGACCCAGTCGGGGGCGTCGGAGTGCACGAACGCCTCTGCACCTTGAACTTGCGGGCCACCCCCCGTGGGCAGCTTCAGCACTGTCTTGCCGCCCTGGTGAACCTTGAAGTCCGCGACCTTGTGGGCGTCGTCCCAGTTGAAACCATCTCGGACAGCCACCCGAGATCAACGAACCGGGAGGTGCAGTGTTCGCGGACTTGCCGTACAGAATGCCGTAGGAAATGAGATGAAGCACACCCCGCCGCGTGTCACGCTCGACACACCCATCGGCGCCGACGCTGACCTCGACGCCGAGGAGATCATCACCGCGACCGGACATCAGCTGAACAGAGGATTCACTGGGCCAAGTCCGCTGCCGGTCAGCGTGCGCTGATGACAGCTCGTCTGCGAGGGTGGATCAAGGATCGTGATCGCCACACATGTCAGAACCCGTTGTGCGGCCTCTCGGTCGCAATGGAGCCGAACCTGCTTCTCGAAGTGGATCACATCCTGCCGGTGTCAAAGGGAGGCCTCAGCGAACCTGAGAATCTCCAGACGCTGTGCTGGCGTTGTAACCGCACTAAGGGCGCCAAGATGCCGGCATGATGCGACATGGCGACCGGCGCTCCGCATCCCCGCGCCGGAGCGACACCCGTAGCGCCACTGGGAAAGGGGAACCCTCGCCCGTCAGGCGCTCCGGTGGGGTGACATCATCGAGCGTTGCAAAGAGAGATTCCGTCAGCGCATGTCGATGACACCGAGGCCGATCTCGATGCGGCTCTTTCGGGCGCCGATGGCTGTCAGCAGCGGGAACGGCGAGGCAAGTTGTCGCGCGAAGTGGTGGACGCGGAAGAACGCATCTCGGACGCCTTGCCGTTTCGTCGGTTCAGTGCAGGCGGTGGTGAGTCGGACGCGGTGTCGGCTCGGTGCAGGCCACGTTCGGGTGGCGCGCGGGCTCCGTGCATCCCGAGCACACCGTCAGCGTCCTCACTTGCCGTGGGTGACAATGGGGCATGGTTGCGCGTGTTCATCCTCCTGAGCCGGTGTTCACCACGGCGTCCGAGCGGGACATCTGGCAGCGTGTGGTGCGGCAACTCGACCCCGATGCGGTGGTGCTGGCCAACATCCGGGTGGCCGACCAGGTCAAGGATCACGAGGCGGATCTGGTGGTGCTGATGCCCGATTCGGGCATCGTGGTGGTGGAGGTGAAGGGCAGCCACGTGTGGGTGGACGACGGGGCCTGGTTCATCGACCGCGGGGAAGGCGCCACGCGGATCGACCCGGTCGCCCAAGCACGGGATGCGCGTTATGCGCTGCGTCATTTCGTCGAGGCCGACCGGCGCTGGGGCAGCAGGGGACGTGTCCGGTGGAGCCACCACGTGGTGCTCGCGCACACCGACCTGGACGACGATTTCGCGATGCCCGACCTGCCGCGCTGGCAGGTGAGTGGACGCGGTGATCTTGCCGAGGTGGGCGACCGCATCTTCGACACCACCTGGCGTTGGCAGAACGACGCCCGCGTCCCAACCCGCGACGACGTCGACCTGGTGCTGGAGATCCTCGCCGGCCGATTCCCGCCCGCCCGTGACGCGGTAGCGCTTGCCGAAGACCGCGAGGAGCGCGCGCAGCGCCTGACCGCCGAGCAGGCCAACCTGCTCAAGGTGACCCGGCTGCTGCCGCGGCTGGAGATCCGGGGTGGTGCAGGCAGCGGAAAGACCGTGCTGGCGATGCAGCAGGCGCGTGACCTCGCGTCGGGGCGGTTGCTCGGGAGCAGACAACGCGTGGCGGTCGTCTGCTACTCCTACGGGCTGGCCACCTACCTCAGCCGTTCGCTGCTGGTCGGGTCCAGGTCGAAGCGTCCCACGTTCGTCGGCACCTTCGAAGACCTCGGACGGCGTTGGGGCATCACCGACTTCGGTTCCCGCGACGACTCGCAGTTCTGGGAGGTCGAGCTGCCACGCCAGATGGCTGAGGTGGCGTCCCGGCTGACCCACGCCGACAAGTTCGACACGATCATCGTGGACGAGGCGCAGGACTTCGCCGACGACTGGTGGCACCCGCTGCTGGGCGCGTTGCGCGACGAGGACGACGGTGGCCTGTATGCCTACTCCGACGAGCGGCAGCGCGTCTTCGCCCGGTTCGGCCGCCCGCCGGTGCAGTTGATCCCGCTGGTGCTGGACGACAACCTGCGCAACACCCGCCAGATCGCCGAGACGTTCGTCGCGCTGGCACCAACCGGCATGGAACTGCGCGGTGGCGAGGGGTCGCAGGTCACCTTCGTGCCCGCCAGCTGGGACGAAGCCCTGGATGTCGCCGATGAACAGGTGGAGGTGCTGTTCGAGGAGGGCTGGGCTGCGTCCGACATCGCGCTCATCACCCTCGGGCAACGCCACCCGGTGCAGGTCGAGCGCCAGGCCTCCCTCGGCCAACTGGGCTACTGGGAGCAGTTCTGGGCCACCGACGACATCTTCTACGGCCACGTCCTGGGGTTCAAGGGCATGGAACGCCGCGCGGTGGTGCTGTGCGTCAACGAGGACGGCCGCCGCGACCGTGCCTCGGAACGCCTCTACGTCGGGCTGTCCCGGGCCACCGACCGGCTCATCGTGGTGGGCGACCCGGACGCCATCGGTCGCATGGGCGGGGCCGATGTGTGCCGCAGCCTGGGCATCTGATGCCGGAGGCCGCCACGGTCTGTCGAGATCGCTCCCGCAGGTCGAGACCTGACGCACTTGCGCATGCGGCCCGGCCGGCGAACGGCTTGGGCCTGGTTCACCCCGTCCGGCGTTCGACCCGTGGCTGCCGGAGCGTGTTCGCTGCGCCAAGGTGGTCGGCCAGCCGTTTGCCCAAGGTGACCCGCGCGAGGGCGTCGGGGAGCAGATCGGCGAACTTGAGTCCTTGGATGGCTCGTCGGGTCACCTCGGGCTCCACTCCAGCCAGGTCCTTGCCGAAACGGCGTCGTGCAGCCGCGAGCGCTGCCTCGAGTTCGTCCAGTCCCGCGTCGGCCCTCAGCGCGATGTGGTTGTCGGTGTGGGTGCTGTCGGGGTCGCACAGGCCAGGGGCGACGGCCTTCAGGGCCGCGTCCAGGACCGCGTTTGCGCGTCCGCCGACCCACGTCCACCAGCGGGTCTCGCCTGCCTCGTGCAACACGACGGTGCGTTCCGCGTCCACCCGATCACCCAGTCCTGCCCGGAGCGCATTGAGCCGTTCGGTCGCCCTTCGTGAGAAGTCGACCCCGACGGGCAGTTCCCCGAGCAGGACGCGTCGCATCGCGTCCACTAAAGGCGCACCCAACGGGGCCTTCAGCACGGTGAGCAGTCCCTGAAGGAAGGCCATGGCACCGAAATGGTCGAGGTCACCGCGGATCCCGGCCTGCCGCTTCACCGCCGCCGCCACATGGGGTTGCCCGCCGACCCAGGCTGCCAGACCATCGGCCGTGGGCGTGTCGGTTTCGGAGACCTGCACCTCGGCGCTCGCCCAGCCGCGTCGCAGCGCACGCTCGGCGAGGTGACGGGTGAAGAAGGTCTTGCCAGAACCGTATTCGCCACGGACGGCCTTGAAAACCGCCGAACCACCGGACACCTCGTCCAGTTCGGCGTCGAGTGCCGGGCCGAAATGGTCGAGCCCGACCGCGAGCAGGTCCAACCCGTTGGCGGGCACAGTACCGCGGCGTAGGGCGTCGATCACCTCACGACGGCGCCGGGGGAAAACGGTCTCAATCACTCGTGCCACGTCACCTTTCGTCCGGTTTCGTTGCCGTGCGCCAGGCATCAATGACTGCCAAGTATGCCTCTGTCGGGCCGACGGCCACGATGCACTGGTGTCCCAAGGCATCTTTCCACTCTCGTTCGCCTGGTGGTCCGGCGGGAAAGATCGTGGGGGACGGTGGAGTATTCGTTGGTCCCAGCTTCCGGAAGACTTCGGCGGCAGCCGGTGTGAGGTGGCCGTTCACGGCCAGCGCCCACAGGTCGTACAGGTCTCGCGGGGCGTTCCGCTCACACCAGGCGTTGGTCTTGGCTGCGGCGAACCCTTCTTTGGTGAAGGTGTTCATGGTGGCAGGTGGACAGCCGGCGAACCGCTGGTCCAGGTTGGTGGGCT
>CALMKG010000561.1 GCA_937867175.1 uncultured Propionibacterium sp.
ACCTCGACCAGGTGCGCAAAGGCGCGGGCCGAATTGGCGGCCTCGGCGAGCGCGTTGTCGCCGTCCATCGCGCCGCCGGCGAACAGCGTGGCGGCCAGGTCGGCGACCGAGTCGGGGGCGTCGCCGCCGAGGCTCAGCTTGTAGTAGGTCTGCTTGTCGGAGCCGGCATTGCGGGACGCGCCCGCCCGGATCTTGTCGGCGATCACGACCAGGTCGGTGTGCCCGGCCGCCACCAGCCGGTCGGCGGCGCAATAGCCGGCCGAACCGGTGCCGACCACGACGGTGGTGGTGACGATGGTGGGAACCTGGTGGTCCTCGATCAGGGTGTCTGAGGTGTTCACTGTTGACCCTCAGAGCCTGGGTAGGTGCATGCCACCGTCGACGTGGATGATATCGCCCGTCGAGTACGGCATATTGCCGCTGACCAGTGCGAAGACCGCGCCACCGACGTCGGCGGGCTGACCCCAACGCGGCACCGGGGTGAGGCCCTCGGCGATCGCCGCGGTGTATTTCTCGGCGTTGGCGGCGGTCATGTCGGTCAGGATCATGCCCGGGCGCACCTCGTAGACCACGATGCCCTCGGGTGCCAGCCGTGCGGCCCACAACTTGTTGGCCATGGTGCCCCCGGCCTTCGAGATGCAGTATTCACCGCGGTTGATGGACACGATGTCGGATGAGATCGAGGTGACGTTGACGATGGTGCCGACGACCCTGTCGGTGGCCGGGTCGTGGTCGCCGCGCAACTTGATCATCTCGGCCGCGACCATCTGGGTGAGGAAGTAGGGCCCGCGCAGGTTGATGTCGAGGACGCGGTCGTAGCTCTCGGGGGTGGCGACCAGGATGTCGAGGCGCTCGATCGGGGCGACGCCGGCATTGTTCACCAGCGCGTCGACGCGTCCCCAGGCCTCGACGGTCTGGGTCAGGAAGCGCTTGTCGTCGGCGAGGTCGGCGACGCTGCCCTGGGTGTAGCGGACCGGGCCGAGGGCGCCCAGTTCGGTGAGCAGGGCCTCGTCTGCAGGACGTGTGGCCATGATCGCCACCGCCCAGCCCTCGCGCAGGAGTCGTTCGGTGATGCCGCGGCCGATGCCGCGGTTGCCGCCGGTGATCATGGCGACGGGCTGGTTGATCCGGGTCATCGGGTGCCTCTCAGGTTGGCGTGCCTTGGCTGGCGAAGTAGTTGCGGCTACCGATCTCGCGTCAGCGGGACGCTGTCGCGGCGGCGCACTGCGGGGTCTGGCGGACGCGTCCGGGGTGGTTGGTGGAACCGCTTTGGAAAGCGCTTACCGACAAGCCTAGGCGATTGCCCGGCGTCGCGGCAAGCTTGGCGGAAATCTGGTAATATTGTTTCAACACCCGATCCATGAGTTTCGTAGAGTGAAACCTTGATCAATCTCGAGGAGTGCTGATGAGCGTCACACTGGCCGACGTAACCCGTTATCGCATCGTCCCTGTAGTGGTCGTCAACGACGTCGCGAATGCGGCCGGACTGGGTGCTGCCCTGGTCGCCGGCGGCCTGCCGGTCGCCGAGGTCACCTTCCGCACCGCCGCCGCGGCCGACACGATCAAGATCCTGGCAGAGCGCGGCGACATCACCGTGGGTGCCGGCACCGTGCGCAGTGTCGCCCAGGTCGACCAAGCCGTGGACGCCGGCGCGACCTTCATCGTGAGCCCGGGCCTGCGCGCCGACATCGTGCTGCGCGCCCAAGAGGCCGGTGTCCCGGTGCTGCCGGGTGCGGTGACCCCGAGCGAGATCCTGCAGGCCGAGGAGTTGGGCCTCAAGTCCGTCAAGTTCTTCCCCGCCAACGTCTACGGGGGTGCAGCCGCGCTCAAGAGCCTGTCCGCACCCTTCGGCGACATCTCGTTCATCCCCACCGGCGGGGTGAGTGCTGCGAACCTGGCCGAGTTCCTCGTCCTGCCCTGCGTCCCGGCCATCGGCGGGTCGTGGATGGTGCCGGCCAAAGCCGTCGACAACGGCGAATTTGACAAGGTGGAGACCCTCACCCGCGACGCCATGTCACTGGTCGCCGAACTGACCGGAGGACACAACTGATGGCCGTCGAACTGGGCCTCAAGAAGGCCGAAGACTGCCACTGGGACGCGCTCAGCCTGGGTGAGATCATGCTCCGGCTCGATCCGGGCGAAGGTCGCATCCGCACCACCCGGCACTTCGCCGCTTGGGAAGGCGGCGGCGAGTACAACGTCGTCCGCGGCCTGCGCAAGGTCTTCGGCATGCGAACCGGTGCGATCACCGCGCTGGTCGACAACGAGGTGGGTCACCTCGTCGAGGACTTCATGATGCAAGGTGGCGTCGACACCTCGCTGATCAACTGGGTCGCCAACGACGGCGTGGGACGCACCGCCCGTAACGGTCTCAACTTCGTTGAGCGCGGCTACGGCGTCCGCGGCTCGGTGGGGGCATCCGACCGCGGCCACACTGCGATCAGCCAGGCCAAGGCGTCCGACTGGGACCTTGACGAGATCTTCAACGTCCAGGGCGCACGCTGGCTGCACACCGGTGGTATCTATGCGGCGCTGTCGGAGACCACGGCGCAGGCCGTCATCGACGTCTGCAAGGCCGCCAAGCAGTCCGGCACGTTGATCAGTTACGACCTCAACTACCGGCCCAGCCTGTGGAAGTCGATCGGCGGTCAGGCGAAGGCGCAAGAGGTCAACCGGGCCGTGGCTCCCTACATCGACGTGATGATCGGCAACGAGGAGGACTTCACCGCCGCGCTCGGTTTCGAGATCGAGGGCGTCGACGAGAACCTCACCGTGCTGCCGCTCGACAGCTTCAAGGCCATGGTGGAGCGGGTCGCCGAGGCGTACCCGAACCTCAAGGTGATCGGCACCACGATGCGTGGGGTGAAGTCGGCGACCATCAACGACTGGTCGGCGATCGCCTGGTCGAAGCAGGACGGCGTGGTCAAGGCCGCCCAGCGCGATGATCTGATGATCTTCGACCGGGTCGGCGGTGGAGACTCGTTCGCGTCCGGTCTGGTCTACGGCCTGATGAGCGGCGCCGATCTGGAGACCGCGGTCAACTACGGCGCAGCCCACGGCGCGCTGGCGATGACTACCCCGGGCGACACCTCGATGGCCACCATGGCGGAGGTCAAGAAGTTGGCCGGCGGCGGGTCGGCCCGCGTCGACCGCTGACACGTTCGGACGCGACGGCGCCTCATCTGCGCGGATGAGGCGCCGTTTGTGTGCGCGATGGCCCATCGAGGCTGAATCGTGCGACGCTGGGCAGTCCGAGTGTCTTGTGTGAATACCCCCTAGGGGTATCATTCTTGTCATGGGTCATGAACACCACGAGCACGATGTCCAGCGTGGGGAGCCTGGCGAGGAAGTCCATCAGCACGTCGGCGATGGCGGCCACACCGGGCACGAAGGCCATGAGGGCCACACCGGGCACCAAGGCCACGCCTCCCATGGGGGCCATGACCACTCCGGCCACGTTGCGCAGTACCGCCGACTCTTCTGGGTCATGTTGGTGCTCGCGCTCCCGGTGGTCGGGTTCAACGACATGTTCGCCGACCTGCTCGGCTACCGGTTGCCGGACGCAGCTTGGGTGGCTTGGGTGTCGCCGCTGCTGGGCAGCGTCATCTACCTCTGGGGTGGCCGTCCATTTCTGGCCGGCGCCCGTGACGAGCTCAAGCAGCGCAAGCCCGGCATGATGCTGCTGATCGCGCTGGCGATCACGGTCGCGTTCGGCGCGTCCCTGGGCGCCAGCCTCGGTCTGCTCTCGCACGTGCTGAACTTCTGGTGGGAGCTGGCGCTGCTGGTCGTGATCATGTTGCTCGGGCACTGGATCGAGATGCGTTCGCTGGCCCAAACCACCTCGGCGCTCGACTCCTTGGCCGCACTGCTGCCTGACGAGGCTGAACGCGTCGAAGGCGAGCAGATCGTGAAGGTTGCCCCCGCTGACCTGCAGATCGGCGACGTGGTCATCGTCCGGCCCGGCGCGGCGATCCCGGCGGACGGCCGGATCACCGCCGGTTCGGCCAGCATCGACGAGTCGATGGTGACCGGCGAATCCCGTGCGGTCCGCCGCGAAGAGGGTGACCACGTGGTCGCCGGTACGGTCGCGACCGACTCCGGCCTGCGCGTCGAGGTCACCGCGATCGGCGACGAGACCACCCTGGCCGGCATCCAGCGTTTGGTGGCGGACGCGCAGGCGTCCTCGTCCCGGGCCCAACGCCTGGCAGACCGGGCCGCCGGCTGGCTGTTCTGGCTCGCCCTCGGCGCCGCCGCGATCACCGCGACCGTCTGGACGCTGATCGGCAGCCCCGACCAAGCCGTCGTCCGCGCCATCACCGTGCTGGTCATCGCCTGTCCGCACGCGCTGGGCCTGGCGATTCCGTTGGTCGTCTCGATCGCGACCGAGCGGGCGGCCAAGGGCGGCGTCCTGATCAAGGACCGGCTGGCGCTGGAGTCGATGCGCACCGTCGACACCGTGCTTTTCGACAAGACGGGCACCCTCACCAGGGGCGAGCCGGCGGTCACCGGCCTGCAGACCAGCGGCGGGCGAAGTGAGGACGATGTGCTCGCGCTGGCCGCGGCCGCCGAGTCGTTCTCCGAGCATCCGTTGGCGAAGGCCATCCTGGCCGCCGCCCAGTCCCGGCAGCTGCCGGTGCCGATGGTGACCGACTTCTCGTCCGCGCCCGCGGTCGGGGTGAAGGCCACCGTCGACGGCAGCGTCGTCGAGGTCGGTGGGCCGTACCTGCTCGCCCAGCACGGCCTGATGCCCCTGCCGCACCTCGCCGAGTGGGACGCCGAGGGCGCCACGGTGCTGCACGTGCTGGTGGACCGACAAGTGGCTGGTGCGCTCAAGGTGGCCGACGAGATCCGGCCGGAGTCCCGCGAGACGGTGGCTGCGCTGCAGGCGGTCGGCATCCAGGTCGTGATGATCACCGGGGACGCGCCGTCGGTGGCCGACACGGTCGCCGCCGAACTGGGCATCGACCGGGTCTTCGCCGGCGTGCGCCCCGAGGACAAAGCGGCCAAGGTCGCCGAACTTCAAAGTGAGGGACGCAAAGTGGCGATGGTCGGTGACGGCGTCAACGACGCCCCGGCGCTCGCCCAGGCCGACGTCGGCATCGCGATCGGCGCCGGCACCGACGTGGCGATCGCTTCGGCGGGGGTGATCCTGGCCTCGTCCGATCCGCGGTCGGTGCTGTCGGTGATCCAGCTGTCGGCGGCGAGCTACCGCAAGATGCAGCAGAACCTGTGGTGGGCGGCTGGCTACAACCTGCTGGCGATTCCCCTGGCCGCCGGCGTGTTGGCGCCGATCGGGTTCGTGCTGCCGATGGGCGTCGGGGCCATCTTGATGTCGGCGTCCACCGTGGTCGTCGCCTTGAACGCGCAGCTGTTGCGCCGCCTCGACCTTTCACCCCAGGCCAGCACTCGGGCCGTGTGGGCA
>CALMKG010000562.1 GCA_937867175.1 uncultured Propionibacterium sp.
GCTCGACAGTCCCCCGTTCGGCTTGTGGATCACCCTGATCCGTTCATCGCGAGTCGCCCATTGATCGCAGATGAGGCCGCTGCCATCGGGAGATCCGTCATCCACCAAGATGATGTCAAGATCGGAGTGCGTCTGGCTCACAAGGCTTTCCACGCATTCGTCGAGGTATGCCTCAACGCGGTAGACCGGAACGATGATGGTCACCAGATCAGTCACGGTTCTTTTCCGTTCCGCGAACCACCAGTTCGACAAGCCGCTGCTCGAATGCAGCGGCCGACAGCCAGCGGAGGTCACGCGTCGCCTCGGGCTTCGCATCGGCGATGCGAGCCCAGTCGAAGTCCCAATCTCTACCCACCTCCAGAACGCCGTGGCGTGTAGCGTCCCCGAAGCTCAACACACCAATGCGGCGCGAGACGATGACCGGTGAATACCGAAGCGCATCAGCGATACTCCAACCGAATCCTTCACTTCGAGAAAAACAGACATATGCGAGGCATCGTTCATACAGGTATCGCATCTCGGCGGGCGAGGCGTCCTCGACGTGGATGATTCGTGGATGGTCCCGAAGTACCGCCGGAACGTCGAAGCCCACGGTTTGCTGACTGTGGCACCATACAATGGGTCTAGGTGTGGACTCCACTGCGGTCAGCAGGTCATCTGTTCCCTTGATCGGATCGTAAGGATTGAACACGGTGAGGCAGAACTCGCCGGGAAGGTCGACCGCGGGGGCCAGGGAATTAACCGCCAAGTCGAAGACCGGTGGCGGCAGGAGAGTTGTGGGTACACCGGAGGCAGCCAGTTGCTGGTTGTCTGGCGCCTGCAGCGCGACATGGTCGTAGCCACTTGCCCGTTCAACGGAGATGTGGTTGCCGGAAGGCACCAACAGTTTCACCGACGCGCGCACAGCCCTGGTCAGATCGGGCCCGCTATGGAAGGCCAGCAGCACGTCGTAACGTGGCAGCACCGCCCGCCGCACCGGGTTCACCAGACGCTGAACCAATTGGCCTTTGACACCGTACTTCAGCGATGAGGCGAACCATCGTGGGTTCGTTGGCGGGTAGAGGCGGACGCCATCACCAATCTCCGCCAGGGGACCGCCCAGCCGCTGACGCACCACGACATCGACGTCGTGACCCCCCAAGGCCCGCAGAATTGAGTACAAAGCGCGTTCTGCTCCACCTGCGCCACCCAGCCAGCCAGCGCTGATCAGTATCCGCATGGTCTCCTACTTCGGCATGGGAAGTTCGCCATGCGGCCACCGCAAGCGCCGCTCTGTTCAATCATGTTCGCCTCGTTCTCGCCTCGTTCGAGCCGCGATAAGTCTCCGCCAGTAGACGAAGCGACCTTGGGCTCTACGTACGAATACCCACCACGGCGCAACCCGCCCGCGGTAGACTTCGCCGGGGACAACATCACCCAGCAACTCAGTGACCGTGACGAACGAATAGCCTCTTCGCTTCAACCGTCGAATGATGGCTCGACTCGCTTCCAAGTCCGATGTGCCCCAGTCATGTAGAAGGACGATGTCGCCGCTGCGGCACTGACGCACGACTGTCGACGCGACGTACGGCCGTCGCTCCTTCTTCCAATCCATCGACGTCAGACTCCACATGATGATCGCCTGGCCTGAGTCGGCAACCGCCCGCCTTACCCGAACGTCGTGTTGGCCCTCCGGTGGACGGAACAGGGCCACTCGACGGCTGATGGTCTGCTCGATGGCCCTCTTGCTCCCGGCGACTTCACGCTCGAGCATCGGCTCGTCCAGGTGGGTGAGGTTGGGGTGAGTGTAGCTGTGATTCGCGATCTCAAGGCCCGGCACCGCCGAAATCAGTGCCAGCGCTTCGGGCCGCTGCGTGCAGTTCTCCGCAGTGACGAAGAAGGTCGCGGTCGCGCCCTCCTCCAGCAAGAGGCGCACCAGTTCACCGGACTTGTCGCTTGGGCCATCGTCGTAGGTAAGCGCGACCGACTTCGTTCCACGCGATCGTGTCGGTAGGGACATTACCCCTGTTCCCTTCTGATTTGATCTCAACCGCCAGTGTATTGGCCCTAGTTTGACCGACATGGCACCGTGCCCGGGCATCACGGCATCTCTTGGGCCGGAAGACGATCGTGCAGCTTCGTCATCAACACGATGTCTTGTGATCGATCTCCCCGGACCTTGCACCTGTAGTGGAATGCAGTTCGGAGCTCTTCCGGAGTGATCTGGTCAATCTGGTCCAGTAACTCCAGGTCAATGCGTCCCAACCGGGTCATCGCCACGCCGCTGAGTGTCGCTGATCGCGCGATGGCCACATCGTCGGGTGCAGAGAAGTCGAGGTTCGTGTCGAGTGCGATTTTCCCAACCACGTCGTGACTCATCAAGATGCCCGCCCCCGAGAGGAAGATCTCGCCTGATCGAGTCGCCATTGGCACTCCCGCGTAGATACCTGCCCGCGGCAGTTGGGTCACGATCTCCGCCAGTCTCCCGAGGTTCACGTAGGAGGACGTGTTCGTCCGGAACAGGAAATCGAAATGATGGTGCTCGAAGACGTATCGCATCGCCGCGTGCGTCTTGACGCCGATGGTTACATAAGTCTCCGGCGCGTCTATGTGGAGGCGGTCGCCAACCTCAAGGACGCGTGGGTTGATGGCGTGCCGGAGCCCAGCGCTCCTCAAGATCGACGCTCTCAGTTTGGCCATGCCGACCCTCCGAGCCGCGGCAGTCGAGACTCGGATCGCCTTCCCTTCCAACCCATTCAGCTCCCCGTAGTAGAACCGGATCGCGATGCGATCGACACTCTGGGATGCCCATGTGCATCGTTGCTCCATCTCGATGCTGCGCCAGGGGTCACGATCAACTGCGAGGACGAGAACCAAGATGGATGGAGCGTTTCCCATTGATCAACCGTTCCTTGAGTTGCCGCCGTGCAAGACCAGGGCTGGCCCTCAGGCCATGAGCCGTCAAATGCGCTGGTAGAACGCCGCAAAGGCGCAAATCGGCTCACAGCCTCAGGTCCGCCGCGTCTGCGGGCAGCACGTACTTCAAGTCATACAGCACATGCCCCTCGGCCTTGCCGAACCCGCGAAGCTTCTCGGCGTCCATCGCCCGGAACTGCCGGTGTGCCACCGCCAGGATGATCCCGTCATAGGCGCCGGCAGCGGGTTCGGCGACCAGTTCGACACCATAGTGCTCACGAGCCTCGCCGGCGTCGACCC
>CALMKG010000563.1 GCA_937867175.1 uncultured Propionibacterium sp.
GCACCACGGTGACCCCGGTGGCTTCGTTGATCTGCTTGAGCAGGTCGAGGATCTGTTCGGTGGTCGCCGGATCGAGCGCGCTGGTGGCCTCATCACAGAAGAGCACGTCGGGACGCGCGGCCAGTGCTCGGGCGATACCGACCCGCTGTTTCTGCCCACCCGACAGCTGGGACGGGTAGCTCTGCGTCCGGTCGGCCAGCCCGACCAGGTCGAGCAGTTCGGCGACCCGGGTGTTTCGTTTCGACTTGCCGACGCCCTGCACTTCGAGCGGGAACGCCACGTTCTCGGCGGCGGTGCGAGAGTTGAGCAGGTTGAAGTGCTGGAAGATCATGCCCATGCGGTGCCGGACGGAGCGTAGCTGGGCTCCATTCAGCGATGTCAGCTCGGCGTCAGCCACCGTCACCGAACCCGACGTCGGTCGCTCGAGGGCGGTCAGGCAACGCATCAGCGTCGTCTTGCCGGCACCGCTGCGGCCGAGGATACCGAAGATGCCGCCGGAGGGCACGTGCAGGCTGACGTCCTGCACGGCCGCGACGGCCTTGTCCCCGATGCCGTAGACCTTCGTCAGGTTGGTGACGGTGATCATCGGATCAGCCGTTCACCGGCAGAACGGAACCCTGGTAGGTGTCGAGGATGTACTTGGCCAACTCCGGCGACTCCAGCGCCTTGGCAAGGGTCAGGACGCGCGGGTCATCTTTCATGGTCTCCTTGACAACCAGCACGTTGGCGTACGGGTTGCCTTCTGCGGTCTCCAGGACCAGCGCATCCTCGGACGGGATCAAGCCCGCCTCGAGCGCATAGTTGCCGTTGACGACCGACAGGTTGACCTTCGGGTCGTCCAGTGAAGCCGCCAATTGCGGGCGATCGATCTCGACGAAGGTGATCTTCTTCGGGTTGTCCGAGACATTGGCTGGGGTGATCTGGGAGTAGTCGAGCTTGGGATCGCTGCGATCGACGTTGAGCTTGAGCAGGCCCGCGTCCTCGAGCAGGAACAGCGCACGGGCCTGGTTGGTGGCGTCGGCCGGGATCGCGATCACCGCGTCCTGGGGTACCTCCGCCAGCGAGGTGACCTTCTTGGAGTACAGGCCGAGCGGCTCGACGTGCACGGTGGCCACCGCCACCAGATCGGAGCCGGGATGGTTGACGTTCCAGTCGTCCAGGTAGGGGACGTGCTGGAAGAAGTTGGCGTCGAGATCACCTTCGTTGACCAACTGGTTGGCATCCACGGACGCAGAGATCTCGGTGATGTCGACCTTCACGTCACCCAGCAGGCCGAGCGACTCGGCCTCCTTGATCAACTCGGCGTGGGGGATGACATCGGCCATCACGCGCAGCGGCTTGGACGCCTCAGCGCTGGCGGTCGAGCCAGCGTCGGCGCCACCGGAGCCGCAGGCAGCCAGGCCGGTGAGCAAGGTGGCAGCCAGCGCACTGGCCAACAGGGTTCGGATTCGCATGTGTGAGTCCTTCTCTTAGGTGACGGAATACATGATCGTCCAACAGCACGGTCCGCAGCGATCTGCGCCGAAAAGGACACCATTCGCTGCAACTCGGTCGAGGAGCGATCGGGTCCGTGCTGTCAGGCGGGCACGCACCGACAGCACATGGGCATCATCACGGTGTGGCGGCTGATGCCGCGCGTGACCGTGTCGAAACCCATGGGATGCACCCTAACCCATCACCCCTGATGGCCACAAAGTTGAACGCGGCCACGGCGTCCGCGCCGCCCCCCCGTGTCAGGGGGCCCCTTCTGGGGCTGGACGCGCACACAACCCGTCCCCAAGGACCATCCAG
>CALMKG010000564.1 GCA_937867175.1 uncultured Propionibacterium sp.
GAAGCGTGATGACACAAGCGTGTTGGCCGACGTCCACTGACGTCGGCGGCAGACGACGTCGGATCACCGCCCTTGTACTCTCAGTTGTTTAGAGTAGAGCTATGCGTGCCTCTGCGGTTGACCAGATCATCGATGGTGGTGGCGCCGACATCGTCACACGTCTCGCGGCGTTGCCCGAGAATCAGTGGTTCGAGCGCAAGTCCGGGAGGATACGGCCAAAGGACCTGGCTGAGGACCTCATCGCGTTCGCGAACGCGGAAGGGGGGACGATCGTCGTTGGGATTCACGACGGCAGGTCTGATCCACCCCTGCCAGCGCGAACCAATGACCTTCGCCAAGCAGCCCACGACCTCACCGTCCCAACGGTTCGTGTTCATGCCGAGGAGGTTCATGTCGGCGAAGGCGCGACTCTCCTCCTACTCCGTGTGGCGCCTGGAGAACAGGTCCACGAGACACGCTCGGGAGAGTGTTTCCTGCGGGTCGGGGATGAGACGAAGAGGCTCTCTTTCGGCCAGCGTCAGGAGTTGGAGTACGACCGCGGCTCCGCCCCGTACGACGGCACCCCGGTCGCTGCGAAGGTTGATGCGCTCGACCCGGAGCAGGTCGAGGCGTATCGAACGGCGATCGGCTCACCTGACACCAGGCGCATGCTGCAAGCTCGGAACCTGCTCACCCCCCTCGGCGAGTTGACTATCGCTGGCTACCTGCTGTTCGCCGAACATCCCCAGAGTCTGTTCCCCAACGCGCACGTGCGTGTCCTGCGCTACACCGAGCGCGAACGCGGTACCGGCGCGGGACTCACCCTTGACGACGCTGCGGACATCCGCTGCGAAGGATCCCTCCCCAGCCAGATTGCGACGGCAGCCGAGGCCATCGAACGTCTCTTGCCACGCCGTCGGGCCCTCGCCGTAAGCGGTCGTTTCGAGGCGCAACCGATCGTGCCCCGTGACGCGTGGCTCGAGGGGCTCGTCAACGCTGTTCTGCACCGCTCCTACTCGATGGCCGGGGACCACATCCGCGTCGAGATCTTCCCGGACCGCATGGAGATCGTCAGCCCCGGCCGATTCCCTGGACTCGTCGATCCTCGCAATCTCCTCGACATCGCCCGGCACGCGCGCAATCCGCGTATCGCCCGGGTTTGCTCCGACCTCGGAATTGCCCAAGAACTCGGAGAAGGAATCCGTCGCATCTATGCCGAGGTGCGTGCCCGCGGTCTGACCGACCCCGTCTACACCCAGACCCAAGCCGGAGTCCGACTCGTCCTGTCCGCTGCTGATGCCATCCCCGCCGGTGTCCTCGCCGCGCTGCCCCGCGGCGCGACCGACACCCTAGCCGCCCTCCGCATCGCAGGCCGACCGCTCGGCACGGGCCAGATCGAGGAGTTAGCCGGCATCACCCGTCCCACCGCCCTCAAGCACCTGCGTGCCCTTCAATCCGCCGGGATCATCATCTGGGAGGGCCAAAGCCAACGAGATCCCCGCGCTACCTGGCGCATCGCCTAGACCCAGACCCTCACATCTACTCTAAACTATTTAGAGTAGATGTGAGGGGAGGCGGCCCTGCGACGAGGCGGGTCGCGTCACTTGGTGAGTCTGTGGGCTGGCGCCGGTAGCAGTTTCGGTAGCAGTTCCTTGTTGATCGTGGACGTCGGGGAACGTCGGCCCAAGTCGGCCAACCCGCGCCGACCAGCACATACAGCCGTTGACCGACACCCGTCGACACGGGTCAACGCAATTGGAAAGCGTGTTGGGTGCAAGCCCTCGGGGGTTCGAATCCCCCATCCTCCGCCATGAGATTGGGCCCGTGACCTGCGATGATGCAGGAGACGGGCCCTTCGGCTGTCGTGGGGTGGATGGCAGCCCGCAACGAACGGTTGCAGTTGCGGTTGCAGTTGCAGAGGGCGTGTGTTGTCACTGAGCGTGGAGGAGTGGGCGCGGGTACAACCTGTGGCAGACGCGAAGCACTTGCATGCGTGCACCTCGGTGCGCTCGTGGATCCGGGAACGGTTGGACTATAGGAAAGGTCCGCCTGAACCAGGCTTCACCCGATCAGGCACTCCGCCTGAGCATTGAAACCCTTGGCACTAGATCATAATATTGGTCTATGAGCATTCTCCCGCTGTCCGAGGTCAAGGCGCGGTTCTCTGAGATCGCCGAGGAGGTCAGCCGCACCCACGAGCGCGTCCGCGTGACGCGAAACGGCCGGGAGTACGTCGTCCTGATCTCGGCGGAGGACCTCGAGTCACTCGAGGCCACAATCGAACTCCTGGCCGATTCGGACGCGATCGACCGCCTGCACCAGGCGGAGGTGGAGGTCGCCGCCGGGAAGATCACCAGCGCAGCAGAGATGGACGACCTGATGGCGGAACGGCGGAAAGGTGGAAAGTGAGCCTTACTCCGTCGTCCTCGCGCCCGGCGCCCGCCGCGCGTTGACCGACACCCTGCCGCCCGCAGCCGCGTTCGCCGCGTGGGAGTTCATCTCCGGACCGCTCACCCGAAACCCGCGCCGCGTCGGGGCTCCGCTACGGGCACCTTTCAGTGGGTTGTGGCGCGCACGGCGGGGCGAGTACCGCGTCAGGTACCGCATTGACGAGGAGCGCCGGACCGTCGTCGTGCTGGACATCGACCACCGCCGAGACGCTTACCACGCCTGAGCGGGACACACCGCAGCGGCCCCTTCCCCGGTTGCAGTTTCGGTTGCAGTTCCTTCCCGTTGATGGACGTCGGAGGGCGTCGGTCCACGTCGGAGCACCGGTCTTGACTTGCACAGATAGACATTGGCCGACTCCCCCGAACACCGGAACACGCAAGTGGAAAGCGTGGTCGGTGCAAGCCCTTGGGGGTTCGCATCCCCCATCCTCCGCCAGGACAACGGGCCCGTGACCTGCAGTGATGCAGAAGATCGGTCGGCGCAGGGTGGACACGCTCCCTCTGGTCGAGAACCCGGCTGACGATGACGGCCAGGAGTTCGGCGATATCCCGTTGGGATCGCTCGGTACGCACTGCTTCGCCGACCTACCGCAGCGCCGGCTCAGCCGAGTCGTGGGGTGGGTGTCGGCGCGGCTCTGTCGGTGAAGCCCAGTTGCCGGTAGGCAGCCCGACGCTTGGAGTACTGCGCGTTGAGGACGGGAACGTCCGCGTCGACGTAATCGTGGACGACGACGTCGGTCTTGCCTTCGTGTCGCCGCAACGCGCGGCCGACGGCTTGGATGACCAGGCCGGGGTAGGAGATGGGCCCGGCCAGGAAGACCGTGTCGATGACAGGTGCATCGAATCCTTCACCGCCATACGGAACGGTCGTCAGGACGAGTAGCGCGTCATCCGGGGACGCTTCGGCAATCCTGGCTCGGATCGCGGCCAAGGCAGTTGCGCCAGTTCCACCCCGCATGATCAGCGCATCTACCTGCGGCAGCAGACTGGCGAGCGCGGTCAAGTGGTCGCGGCGGCGGGACAGGACCAGGCACTTGCGGCCTTGTGTGAGCGCCGTGGCGATGTCCGTGGCAATCTGGCTGTTGCGTTCCCGATCGTCGGCGAGCAGGCCACCCAAGTGCGTGATCGCTCCCGGCGCCGTCATGTCGAAATCGTGCGGGGCGCGGTACGCCGTATGGTGCACCTGCAGTTCTCGGCGCGGTCCGTCGTAGGGGGTGACGAGGTCGCCCTCCATCGGAAGGATGTCTCGGATGACGTGCCGGATCGGCCCGAGTTGCCAACTCGTGACCTGCTCCAATCCATCCTTGCGTTCCGGGGTCGCGGTGAGCCCCAGCCACCAAGCCGCACCGATCTGGGACACAACCTTCTCGTAGGACCCGGCAGCGAGGTGGTGGCACTCGTCGACGATGACCTGACCGTAGCCCGCGGTCAGCTCCCGGATGTCCTCGGGGGAATGTCTGGCCAGGGACTGCAGCAGCATGATGTCGATCTGTCCCCGGGTCTTGACGCGTCCGCCGCCCAGTTGGCCGGCCTTGATGCCGAGGAGATCGCGGATCTGTTCGCGCCACTGTGAGGCGAGAGCTGTCTTATTGATCAGCACCAGCGTGCTGACGGCGCGTTCGGCGATGATGGCGCAGGCCATCACGGTCTTGCCCGAACCGGTCGGCGCGTGCAGGATGCCGTCCTCGTGGGCAAGCATCGCGTCCACCGCTGCTGCCTGCCGGTCGTCGAGTTCGCCGAGGAAGGACACGTCGAGTTCAGTACCTTGGTTGCGGAGGTCGTCATGGACGAGGACACTCCCCGCTCGGGCGATCAGGTCCGCCGCCTGATGGCGTAGCCCGCGCGGCAGGATGAGATCACCATGGATGGCGACGTCAAAGCCCTGGATGAAGCGAGGGATGTTCCACGTCGAGCGGCGGGCGCGTTGCGCCTCGTGGAACGCCGGGTTGTGGATCGTGGCAGCGTGCCGCAGCGCCGCGGACAACTCGGGCGTCAGGTCCTCGTCACGGAATGTCAGCCTGGCCTCCAGGGTTGCCCGAATCTGGGCGGGCATGTTCGGGTGAATAACGGTGGCAGGCGAGGTTCTCAGGCTCGTCACCTCGGGCCCGACGACGACGCGGTCCCTGCGGCCAACCGCTGCCACCTGGCGGGGCGTCATCCGGTCCAAGCGTGAGAGGTACTCCCACTGGTCGGGCCACGGCTCCCACGTGGCCAGGTCCACGAACTGTGTCGTGCCGCGTTCAACGCGACGTCTGCCGTTCAGCGGTGCGGCAATCAGGTTCCCGACGCCGGACGAGCCGGTCGGAACGGTGTCCTGGTTCGGAAACAGCCGGTCGTAGCTTGCCAGTGGCATGGATCCACGCA
>CALMKG010000565.1 GCA_937867175.1 uncultured Propionibacterium sp.
CAACGACAGATGGAGCAGCCAAGTCCAGTCTGCGGAGTACTCACCTTGATCGTTCGGGTGGATGCCGTCGACACGCCGATATGCGTCGGCTCGGAATAGCCCACGATTCGGCACCCACCAGGTTCCCGGTCGACGAACCATCATCAACCCGCGCCCCAGCGCGGACCGCTTCCCCTCAAGGCGGGTGAACGACTGAAACGTTGAGCGTCCATCGACTTCGTAGAGCTGCATGTCGGAGAAGGACAACACCGCCCGCGGGTTATCTTGCAGCGCACGTACCAACTTCTCAACGTAGGTGGGGGCGACCACGTCGTCATGGAAGGCGAAGAACATGAACTCGCCTTTGGCGTTGGCCATCAGGTCGTTCGTGTTGCGCAGCCAGCCCAGGTTCTCCGTTCGTTCCAAGACCCGCGTGTTCGGGTGGGCTGCGGCGAACTCTTCGACGATCAACAGCGTGTCGTCGGTTGACCGGTCGTCCCCGATCAGGATCTCGAGGTTGGGCCAGGTCTGGGCGGCAAGCGAGTCCAACGTCCGCTGAATGAAGTCGGCGCCGTTGTAGGTGGGCAGCACCGCCGTCACCAAGGGAGCCTCCGCGGGGTTTGCCATCGACACTCCTCATTCCGTCAGTTCGCGAGCCAGTCGCTCGGCCAGCCATAGAGCTGTGGAGTACTTGCCGGTGTCCACCGAGTAGTACGAGCCACGGCGCCGGACGCCGAACCTGTCCCTGAGATGCAAGCTCGAAGCACGATCGCCGATCGACCCCGTCCCGCGGGCGAACACGAACCCACCGGCAACCAGGGTCTGCTCCGCCTCATCGAAAACCCGCCCGACACCCGGAATCAGCGGCTCCAGCCCAGCCCGCACGCTACCGATGAACCGCTCACGGCCCGCCGCGTCCAAAGGTCTCGGTTCGCCGAGTTCCAGACCCTCGCCTTCGGCGATCAGCCCTGCTGGGTACCAAGAGACATAGAAGTCCCGGCCGTTGTAGTTCTTGACATCGCCGAATGGGCCGACCGCAACGATGGCGCTCGGAATCTCGACAACAGAACCGGTCCGAACGAAGACACACAACCGATAGCGGTGTGACCAAGGACGCTCGGGGTCGAGCCCGGCGTCCAGATCGACCGGCAGGCGTCCGTTCCAAAGCGCGTTGACGACCACGTCGAAGGTTTCCTCAGCGCCGTCTGGGCAACGCACCTGCCAAGTCCCGGACTCGGCGTTGACCGGTGCTGCGCCGACGACCGTCTCGCCGCCCCGGAAGTGCACCCGACCGTCAGCCGCGATTGCGCCGGCAATCTGATCGGCAGCCCAACGGGTGTCGATCGACCGCTCAGGAACCCGGAACCCCGCGACGATCCCATCACCGGCGATTGCGTCCAACTCGTCGGCCGTCACCCGAGTCGTGCGGGCGTCGGATACGTCTGTGAGGTAACGCGTCGCGTCCGGATGGGCCCGGACCAACTCATCGATGGCTGCGAAGCGAGCGGTCATACTGGCCGGGTCGACAACCGAGTCATGATGCACGAGGTAGATGTCATCGCTGGTCGTGCTGTGCTCAGCCAGATCTGCATCGATGAGCCGGCTGAGCAACGGAGCGAAAGCCAATCCCCCGGGAAGCAGATGCCGAACCGTGCCCAACGTCGGGTCTGCGCTGTAGAGATATCCGAGGTGGATCTTGCCCTCATTCCACCTGCTGGTCGCCGCCATCGGCTGATCGCACCTGTCGAACAGCGTGACCTCTGCCCCGTTTCGGGCGAGAAACAGCGCCAGTGAACTCCCCATGATCCCAGCGCCAAAGATCGCCACGCGGATTCGCTTCATTTCACTGCTCTTGCGCAGGCCCAGCAACGTCGCGGGGACGCTCCGTCACATAGTCAGCGCGATCGTACGGTGCGTCAGCGAAGACCAGCAAGGTCGCGTCGTCGGTGAGATAGCGCTGTTCGGCCCAAACACCGGGTTCCATCAGGATGGCTTTCTGATCGTCAGGATCGGCGCTGAGTCGAATGGTGACAATCTCGGCACCCCGTCTGATCTCGACCTCGATCGTGCCGCTCACTCGCACCAGCAACTCCCGGCATTTCCGATGGCCGTGGCGCCCGCGCACTGCTCCGGCCAGGGCGGTCACGAAGAAAGAGCGGACGGGTATCAGACCTGCATCCGCCAGATAGATCGGGGTCAGGCTGCCGCGCTCGTCGACGTGGCAAGTGAGCGGAATCAATCGAACGTACCCGTCAAGCAACTGTCATCCCATCTACAGCCTCAGGTCCGCGGCGTCTGCCGGCAGCACGTACTTCAGGTCATAGAGCACATGCCCCTCCTCTTTGCCGAACGCGCGCAACTGCTTCGCGTCCAGCTCTCGGAACTGCCGGTGCGCCACCGCCAGGATGATCCCGTCATAGGCCCCGGCAGCAGGTTCGGCGACCAGTTCGACACCATAGTGCTCACGAGCCTCGCCGGCGTCGACCC
>CALMKG010000566.1 GCA_937867175.1 uncultured Propionibacterium sp.
AGACCAACCAGCAAACTGAACACACGACGCATGGAACGTCGACCTCCGGGGGTGAGAACTCGACCAACAACGCGAATCATGCCATCTGCGCAGACCAGCCCCAACATCCCGGCCTCGACCTGTGGACAACCCCGATCGCCCGAGTTCGGCAGTGACCGGGAGTCAGCTCAGTCCCCGGTGCAAGGATCCGGTGCAAGGATTGCGCCATGGACCCGCACGCGGCGCCGGGTCGGCGGACGTTGACCGCCGACACCCTGGCCGGGCTGTGCGACGGCCCGGTGGGGGCGTACCTCCACGTGCCGTTCTGCGCGCGGATCTGCCCGTTCTGCCCCTACAACAAGGTGATTCCCCGCCTTGGCCAGCCCGAACGCTACTTCACCGCGCTGCTGGCCGAGGCGCGCCGCCACCTCGGCGCCGGCGTCCCAGGCGAGGCCGGGTTCACCTCGCTCTACGTCGGCGGTGGGACGCCCACCTTGTTCCCCGACCTGCTCCGCCCGATCGTCGAGGCGCTGCCGGTGGCAGGGGAGCGCGCCATCGAGGTGCTGCCGACGCACGGCACCCCGGCGCGCCTCGACGCGCTGCGCGAGCTGGGGTTCACCGCGGTCAGCGTCGGCGTCCAATCGTTCAGCGACGACGTGCTGGCGCACCTGAAGCGTCCCCACGACGCCGCGGCGGCGCGGGCGGCCGTCAGCGCAGCGCTGGCACGGTTCGACCTGGTGGACGCCGACCTGATCCTCGACGCCGAGTACGACGACGCGCACGCCGGCACCTTCCTGCGCGACCTCGAGCAGCTCTTCGAACTGGGGGCCCACCAGGTGTCGACCTACCCGCTGATGCGGTTCGGCTACACCCCGTTCGGACCCGCCCACCACGAGCGGCGCCGCGAGCACGAACTGCTCGCCCAGGCCGGCCGCCTGGCGCAGACATACGGTTACCAACGTCGTTCGGTGTGGACGTTCAACCACCCCAACGCCCCCAGCTACACCTCGATCACCCGCCGCCGCTACCTGGGGATGGGCGCCGGGGCGTCGTCCTTCCTGGGCCGCGACTTCCTGGTGAACCACTTCGGCGTCGAAACCTACATCGCCGCAGTCGAGCAGGGACGCCTGCCGCTGGCCCGGTGGCTGCACCTGGGTTCGCTGGGCGGTGCGGCGTACGACGCGTTCTGGCAGGCCTACTCCGGACGCCTGTGCGCATCGTCGCTGGGCAACCGCGCGGTCAGGGCGGGGCTGCGGGCTGGGCTGCCGCTGCTGGTCGCCGGCGGCCTGGTGGCACCCGACCCCGCCGACGACGGCAGCTACCGCCTCACCGAGCGCGGCTTCGACAGCTACCACGACCTCGAACGGTGGGTCACCTATCACCTGATCGAGCCGCTGTGGGCCGAGATGCTGTCCGAACACGCCGCCGAAGGGGGACGCGCAGGCTGGGCGTCCCCAGGCCGGACGCGTCGCCGCCGGGTCTGGGCGGTCGTGTCGCGGCCCCTGCGGCGTCCGGTCTAGCCGGAGGTCGATTTGAGGAAGGACGGGTAGCGCCGCAACACCTCCGCCACCACCCGCGGGTGGCCCCGGAACAGCAGCGACAACTCGGTGGCGAAACTGAAGCCGCACTGCTCGCACAAGCCGGGGATCTCGATGCAGCGCCCGCAGGTCCACTGCTGGCCGTCCTCGACGATGACGCACTGCGGGCAGGGCCCGGGGCCCGACTGGTCGGCCAGGTACGGCAACGCGGACGCCAGGTTCAGCACCGGGTAGCCCTGCCGGATCAGCTGGGCGATCCGGTCGCAGACGTCGCGGCGCTGGTCGGGGCGCAGCGTCAGGTCTTCGGTGCCGGGGTAGGGGGTGTGCAGGTTGTACGACACCCCGCGCACCGTGGGCAGGCTGGCGGCCAACCCGGCGACGTGCTCGACATCGGCCACGTTCACCTGGTTCACCGCCATGTACAGGCACAGGTTGCGCGCCGGGGCGGCGGCGATGTTCGCCAGCACCCGGTCGTAGTTGGCGCCGCGGATCGCGTCGTGGTGTGCCCTTGTGCCGTCGACACTGACCAGCACCAGGTCTGCCGACGGCAGGTCGAGCCCGCGCGTCCCATTGGTGACCACCCCGACCAGCGGGAAACCGATCGTCCGGGCTTCGGCGATCAGGTCGGCCAAGGTGCGGTCGCCGTCATGCCACAGCATCGGCTCACCGCCGTACAGCAGCACGATCCGCACCCCTTGGGCGTACAGCGACCGCAGGTCGGCCCGCAGCCGCCCGAACGAGTAGTCGATCTTGCGGATGTTCGCGACCGCACAATGCCGGCAGGCCAGGTTGCAGCGGTCGGTGACGATCAGCGAGCCGATGATCGGGTCGCGCCGGCGCAACAGCACCGTCGTCAGGCCGAACCAGCCCAGCCGGAGCCAGGTGCCCAGCCGCACTCCGCCTGCCGTGGTCGGCGCCGATCCCTGCCGGGGCTGCGCGGGCAACGCCGCGCCGGTCACGGTTTCTCGGCGAGGACGCGCCGCATCGCCCGGTACTGGGCCTGGTCGATCTCGCCGCTGGCGAACCGCTCCCGCAGGATCACCCGGGATCGGTCTTCGGCGGCCCCGGAATGCCCACCGCCGCGCGGGAACCGGGCGTCCAGTTCGCGATTGGCTATCACCAACGCGACGGCCCAGAACCCCAGGTAGGCGGCCATCGAGACCAGACCGGCGCCCCGGGCGTCGGCGCCCCTGAGTAGCCGCTCGCTCGGTCCGTAGAACGGGTGCATCACCGTCACCCCCCAAGTTCGTGCCAGTCAACCAAGCCTACGGCGGACCATTGACCCAGCCCCGCCATGGTGGGACATTGATCTTCTCGGGGCGTCCCGCCCCGATCGTGCGGGTCATGGTGCGCAAGGGAGCGACAATGACTGATCAAGAATTGGCCGCCGGTTGGGACGCCGACCACCGGCTGGCTGCCACCGTCAGCTTCGGTGCTGGACTGGTGATCATCGTGGGGGTGACGGCGTGGTTCTCCCTGATGAATGTCGTCGGGGTTGCGGTGGAGGGCCAGCGCCCGGACGCCTTCCTGGCCACGCTGGTGGCCGCCATCCTGCTCATCGTCGACGTCGCCCTGCTGGTCTTCGTGGTGGGCCTGGCGTACACGTTCTCAGCCGGACGCGCATTTGGGCTGGCTGTGACTGGCGCCGTCGCGGCCCTGGCGACTGCGGTGTCGGCGGCCCTACATCTGACTTGGGGGTATGTGGTCGCGACTCCAGAGACCGAACTGCCGTCCACGGCACTGGCTTTCGCGACCTGGCTGGCGCTGAACCTGTGGATGCTGCCGCTGTTCGGGCTGCTGGTAGGGGCGACGCTGCTGGCGTTGGCGCTGCCGTTGCGCACCAGCCAGTTCCGGGTGGGACGGCGGCTCGGGGTGGCGTCGATGGTGGTGGGCGGGCTGCTGTGCGTGCTGGCGCCGTTCTCTGGCTTCTCGCCCGAACAACCGGCCTTCGTGGCAGTCGGGGCGATCCTGGTGGCCACGGCGGGCATCAGCGGGCTGCTGCTGGTCTCGTTGGTGCGCCTCGGCGTCCTGTTGTGGCGCACCCGGGCCGCCGCCACACCGGCCAGCAAGGGTTAGCCGAGGTGGCCCACGAGCACTGCGGAGGATCGGGCAGGGTAGTTGCTGCCGGATCCTCCGCAATGTTCACCGGGGCCCGCGGGCGCAGACCGTCGCACGCCGGGACGAACGGCGTCTGCCCCCGATCGTGGCCATGCCTATGCTGAGCCCATGGCTGGAGCAACCGGTGCCGCGTTCCGGGCGCGTCGCGCCAGCGGCAGCGCTGCGCTGAAGCTGCTCCGCGCCGAGAACATGCCCGTCATCGCCGCAACCTGCGGTCGGCACCTGGTAGAGCAGCGGGTGCTGCCGTATCCCGAGTTCGTCACGCTGGTCGCCGAAGACCTCGCCGAGCTCCGCGACGACGGCTTCGCGTTGCCGCGCACCGCGCAGGAATACATCGCCGACTGGATCCGCGACGCCATCTTGATCAGGCGGGCCACCGCGGCCCGCGAAGAGACCGTCGAGTTGTCACCCTCGGCCGCCGACGCCATCGGCTTCATCGCCTCGATCGACCAGCCGCGAGCGAGCGTCACCTCCTCCCGGCTGGCCAACGTCTCCGAGCTGCTCAGCACACTGGCCCGCGACACCGACCCCGACCCGGCCCACCTTGTCGAGGCGCTGCGCCGTGAACGTGACCGCATCGACCAGCAGATCGCCCGCGTCGAGCAGCAGGGCTACGTCCCCCTGGACGACGCGTCCGCCCAGGAGCGGCTGGCCGAAGTGCTGCGGCTGGCCGATGAGGTGCCGCGGGATTTCGCCAAGGTCGCCGGCTCCTTGGAGCAGCTGAACCAGTCGCTGCGCGAACAAATCGTCAACCACGACGGGCAACGCGGCGGGGTGCTGGCCGAGGTCTTCTCGGGGGTCGACGTCATCGAGAACTCCGACGCGGGACGCAGCTTCAACGCGTTCTACCGGCTGCTGCTTGATCCTGAACTGATCGAGGGTTTCGACGCGGCCGTGGACGCGGTGCTGCAGCGCGGGTTCACCAACGAGTTGCCGCTGGCTGAGTCGGCCTTCCTGCGCCAATATCTGACCACGCTGCAGCGTGAGAGCGCCCAAGTCAGAGGCACGTTGACCGACCTCTCGCGCAGCCTGCGCCGGTTCGTCGAAACCCAGGAGTACCGCGAACACAAGCGGCTCGCCGACGCAATTGGGCGGGCCGAGCAGGTGGCCATGGCGGTGCTGCGGGACCTGCCGGCCACCCACCCGCTGGGGCTCGGCCTCGACCTGACCTCGATGACCATCTCGTCCATCGGTGGCTGGACGCTGCACAACCCGGCCGACGTTCGCACCAGCGAGCAGGTCACCGAACACCTGACGGCCCCGCTCGACGTCGAGCAGATGCGCGAACTGGTGCGCGTCACCGAGATCGACTTCCCCGAGTTGCAGCGCAACGTGGCGGCGACGCTGGCCGGCCAGCCGGGCGCCACCGTCGGCGACGTGCTCGCCCGGTTCCCGGCGACGCAGGGCCTGGCGTCGGTCGTCGGTCTGCTGGTGCTGGCGCTCGAACACGCCATGCCCGCGGCCGGCTGCGAAACCTGGGCCTGGCATCCGGTCACTTCGAGCCAAACGAGAACTGTCAGTGCGCCGCGATATGTATTCGGTGAAGTACCAGCCGACTGGAGTCAACGATGAGCCTGCAACCCGTGGCGCGGCGCGCCGAAGAAGTCGAGGTCGACGACTTCGACTTCCAGCACGACCCCGTGCAGGTGGTCGACCACGGCCAACTGGCGCACGGCATCCGGCGCGTCCTGCTGCAACTGATGCAGGGTTCCTACCTGCGGGCCGACACCCACCCGAAGCTGTGGGCCGAACTCGAAGCCCACGAAGACGTGGTGCGCATCCGGCTGGCCGACCTCTACCTCGACCTGGTCGTCGATCACGAGTCGCGGCTGGCGTTCGTCCGGCACCTCGACGTCGAGCAGGCGATCAAGGTGGTCCGGACGCATCCGCTGACCCTGATCGAGACGGTGCTGGTGCTTTACCTGCGGCGAATCCTGCTGCTGCGGCAAAGCAGCAGCGTCCGGGCCTTCGTCGGCCGCGACGAGATCGAGGACCAGCTGCGCAGCTACCGGGCAGCAGATGTCAGCGACCAGCGCGGTTTCGACCGCCGGGTCGAGGCGGCGATCAACAAGATGAAGCGGTACTCGGTGCTGCTGGGGGTCAGCGGCGACGACGACCGCTGGGAGATCTCGCCGGTGCTGGCGCTGGTGGTCGGCACCGACCAGGTGGCCGCGATCACCGACGAGTTGGAGCGGCTTCGGTCGGCGCCAGAGGACGATCAGTGATCGGCCAGCAGCGGCTGTGCCAGGTGCAGCTGGTGAACTGGGGCACCTTCGACGGCGCCCGCTCGTTCACCGTGCCCCGCGAGGGCCTGCTGCTGACCGGGCCGTCCGGCTCGGGCAAGTCGTCGCTGCTGGACGCACTCGCCGCGATCCTGGTGCGTCCCAGCCGGTTGCGGTTCAACGCCGCCGCCCAGGGCACCGACACCGGAGACCGCGACCGCAGCTTGGTCACCTATGTGCGCGGCGCCCACAAGCGGCAGGCCGACACCGAGACCGGCGAGATCCAGACGGCGTTCCTGCGTCCGGGCGCCACCTGGAGCGGTATCGGCCTCACCTTCGACGACGGCCGGGGTGACTACACCACGCTGATCAGGCTCTTCCACATCGCCCGGTCGACCAACGACGCGTCCGACCTGAAGTCGGTCTTCATCATGGCAGGCGAGCGGGTCGACCTGCTGGGCCTGCAACCCTACGTGCACAACGGCTTGGAGCAGCGCCGGATCAAGCAGGGGTTCCCGGCCTGGGACGTCTACAGCAACGAGGCGTACACCAGTTTCTCGGCCAAGTTCCGCCGCCGGCTTGGCATCACCTCCGAGCAGGCGCAGGTGCTGCTGCACAAGACCCAGTCGGCGAAGAACCTGACCAGCCTCGACTCACTGTTCCGCGAGTTCATGCTCGACGAACCGCAGTCCTTCCAGTTGGCCGACGAGACGGTGGAGCAGTTCACCGAGCTGTCCACCGCGCACGGCGCCGTCGTCGACGCCCGCCGCCAGGTCGACGCGTTGCGGCCGCTGCGCGCCCACCACGAGGAGCTGACCCGGCTGGGTCGGCAGCTGGCCGAGGTTGGCGCCTTGGACGAGCACCTCGGCGCGTGGGTCGACGGCAACCAGCTGGCTCATTCGCGGACGAAACGGGCGGCGACCCAGCTCGGCGTCGACCGGCTGGCCGACGAGGTGCGCGCCGCCGAGACCGCGAAGGCCGCCACCGACCGTGCCGCGGTGGAGGCCCAACGCGCCTACGACGGCGCGGGCGGCGCCGAGCTGGAGACCCTGCGCTCCCTGCTTGAGAGTCATCAGGCCGATCTGTCCCGGCGCCAAGCTCAGGTGGCGCAGCTGGCGGGGTCCGCAGCTGCGGAGGGCTTGGTGCTGCCGGCCAGTGCGGGCGAGGTTGCTGCGTTCACCCACCGGGTTGCCGAACTGCAGACCGGGCTGGCCGAGGTGGCCAAGGGGCTGAAGGCAGCCGAGTGGCAGACCCATGCCCGGCGCAGCCAGGCGTCCGACCTCGCCGAGCAGATCGCCAAGGAACTTGAGGCGCTGCGCCGGCACCGCTCGAACCTTGACGGCCGGCTGCTGGAGGTGCGAACCTTGCTGGCCGAACGGTTGCAGGTGGACGAAACCACCCTGCCGTTCGTCGGAGAACTGCTTGAGGTGCGCCCCGGCCAGGACGCTTGGCGCGGCGCCATTGAGCGGGTCCTCGGCTCGTTCGCACGCACGCTGGTGGTGCCCGAGGCGCACTATCTTGCTGCGGCCGAGATCATCGACCGCGAGAACCTGCGGACGCGGCTGGCCTACGAGAAGGTGGCCACCGGACGCGACGCGTTCGCCGAGGCCCCGGACGACCAGCGCGTCCTGGTGCACAAGCTGATCCTGGCCGACGGCCCGTTCCGGGGCTGGCTGTGGGACCGGCTGGCCAGCCGCTACGCCTACGCCTGCGTCGAGGGGCCCGCCGACTTCTCCACTGCGGCCAGGGCGGTCACCCGCCGGGGGCAGGTCAAGCACAACGAGCACAGCCATGAGAAGGACGACCGGTCGGCGGTCGGCGACCGCAGCCGCTGGGTGCTCGGCTTCTCGACCGAAGCGAAGGAGGCCGAACTGGTGGCGCGGTGGCGCCAGGCGTCCACCCAGCGGGACGCGGCGGTGACCGCGTTGGACGACCACGCCCGGCAGGCCGAATCACTGCAGCGCCGCCGCGGCGTCCTGCAAGAACTGCAGGGCCTGAGCTGGCACGATCTTGACCTCGCAGCGGCGCAGGCCAAGGTGGCCGAACTCGACCAGCGGATGGCCGGACTGCACCGCGACAAACCCGACTTCGCGACCCTCGAAGCGGCACTCGGGGTGGCCCGCGAGAACGTCCGGAAGGCCGAGGGCGTGTGGGAGGGCCTGGTCCGCAGGCACAGCCAGCAGGGGTTGGCGCTGGAAGAGCTTGACCGAACGATTCGCACGATTGAGGCCCGGCTCGCAGGTTCGGTGCCGGTGCCCGAAGCAGTGGCGGGCGCGTTGACGCAACTGGTTGCCCAGCTTGGCACCTCCGACCGCGACGACGCCGAGTTGCGCAAACACCTGGCCTCAAGGCGCGGCTCGCTGGAGGCGGCGCGCAACCGCCGGGAACGCGAGGCGAGCCGCGAGATGAGCCAGTACCGGCTCGGGTGGGCGCCGGTCGCCGCCGACTGGGGCGACGGGGTGGAGTACCTGCCCGAGTACCTGCAGCGGCTGACCGAGCTGGAGGACGACGGGCTGCCCGCCTTCGAGGACCGCTTCTTCGAGCTGCTGCAAAGCCAGGCGCGCAACAACATCTCCAATCTGGCGGCCGAGATCAAGGGCGCCCGGCGTAACGTGCGAATGCGGGTCGACGAGGTGAACAAGTCGTTGCTGATGACCCAGTTCGACCGCGACGCCTACCTGCAGATCGAGGTGCGCGACCGCAAGCTGCCGCAGGTCGACGCCTTCCTGGCGACGCTGGCCGAGATCACGTCCGGGTCGATGACCGACGCCTTCGAAGGGGTGGACGACCGGGCCGGGGCCGAGCGTCGTTTCGAGGCGATGCGCGGCCTGCTGGCGAAGTTGCAGTCGGAGGATCCGGCCGACAAGAGCTGGCGGCGACTGTGTCTCGACACCCGGCAGCACGTCCAGTTCCAGGCCCGGGTGCAAGACGCCGACCGCAATGCACTCGACCACTACACCGGTTCGGGTGGCCGGTCGGGCGGCGAACGGCAGCGGCTGGTCAGTTTCTGCCTGGCGGCGGCGTTGCGGTTCCAGCTCGCCCCGCCGGAGCAGGCGGCGCCCAGCTACGCCCTGGTGGTCATCGATGAGGCGTTCGACAAGGCCGATCACAACTTCACCCGGGCTGGGCTGGAGGTCTTCCGCCAGTTCGGCTTCCAACTGGTGCTGGCCACGCCGCTGAAGATGCTGCAGACGATCGAGGACTACGTCGGCGGGGTGGTGATGGTGAGCAACGAGTCGGGCAGCAACTCGCAGCTGCATCAGCTGCTCTTCGAACCCGACGCTGCCGCCCCGGGCGAGGTGCCCGCCCCGGGCGAGGTGGCGGCCGAGGCGGCCACGGTCCCGGCGCAGGAGGCGCTGTTGTGAGGACGCCGGACGATGCGGCCGAGTGGGCTCGGGGTCAGTGGCGGCGTAACTGGAAGACCTGGCTGACAGCCGGCGACCCGGGCGTCAAGTCCTGGCCCTTGCACCCACCCACCGAGGCGCAACTCGCCGCCGACCCCGATGCCGTGGCGCGGTGGGTGGCGTCCTGGCGCAGGCTGCGCGTCCCGGGTCTGACGGTCGAGTGGGCTGAGCGGCGGTGGGCTGCTTTCGGACGCCAGATGGTGCCGCTGCGGATCGTGGCGACGCCGGACGCGATCGCCGAACTGGCCGGGCGGAGGGGTGAGTGGCGGCGCGCGGTCTCGGCCGCCATCCGGCTGCAGGACGAGTGGCCGGCCACCGATCTCGCAGCGGCGCTGCGGGCGTCCGCCGTGGGGCTGGCGGGGCTGGACGATGCCGGGACCGATCGGCTGGTGGCGGTGCTGGACTGGCTGGCGACCCACCCCGATTCCGGACTGTGGGAGCGCGAACTGCCGGTGCCGGGCGTCGACTCCAAGTGGTGGGAGCGCAACCGGTCGCTGGTCGAGCCGCTGGCAGCGGCCATCACCGGCGATGCCGGCCACGGGTTGCGGCGCGGCGGTGTGAACTTCCTGGTGCGGCTACTGGACGAAGCCCTGGTGGTGGGTCCCGGCCAGTTCAGCGTCGATCTGGTCGGCCTGCAGCAGCTTGACCTGGCGCCGGACGTGGTGCTGATCTGCGAGAACAAGACGAACATTGAGACGGCGCCGCCGCTGCCCGGGGTGGTGGCGATCCACGGCGGGGGAGTGGCGGCCACCCGGCTGGCTGAAGTCGACTGGCTGGCGGCCGCGCCGGTGCTGTACTGGGGCGACTTCGACAGCCACGGATTCCGCATCCTCGGCCGGCTCCGCAAGGTGCTCCCGCAGGTGCGCTCGGTGCTGATGGACGCCGGCACCCTGCGCGACCATGCCCACCTGACCGTGGACGAGCCCCGGCCCTTCCGCGGCGAGATCGGTTACCTGACCGCGGCAGAACTGGAGGCGCTCGCCGAACTTCGCCGCGGCGACCGTCGCCTGGAGCAGGAACGCATCAGCCGCGATCATGTCCGGGCCAGCCTCGCGGACGCAGTGCTCCGCGCGGGCTAGCGGACGCCAATGACCCCGCAGGCGCAGACGCTTCCGCAGCGATTGGGTGCAGGGAACGGTGCAGACCGACACTCTGCGCACCCACTTCTCGGCAGCGGTCGGTTCCGCGCGTGATCCAATGGGCCGGCGAGGCGGTTGGACGTCGACTCAGCCGGATTGCCGGTCGATTTGCCGCCTGTGCCAAGCCAGGTAGAGCCAGATACCCACGAGCGCCCCGAGGCTGTCGAGCAGCACATCGGTGAACTCGGCACTCCTGCCCGGCACGAATACCTGGTGCACCTCATCAGTGGCGGCATAGGCCGTCGCGATCAACATCGCGACCAGCCCCGGCCGCCGAACCCATTGCCTGACCCGGGTTTGGGGCGGCTCGGTGACTCCGGCGTCCCCACGCGAGACGACCACCGCACGCACGGTCAGCACACCGAGCACCAGGTAGGCCGTGAAGTGCGCCGCTTTGCGTATCACGGTGTGCAGGCCGCCCACCGCTTCCCCCGACAGGGCTGCGGCCCCCAGCGACTGCATCGCAGCGTCGAGGAAGGCCGCCACCACGCGTAGATTGGCGCCGCTGAGAGCGGCGGACTCGTCCGCTGATTGCGCAGAAAGCAGGAAGATCAGCAGCATCCAGGCGCCGACGAGCGTCCACGCCCCAACCCTCGTCCGCCGCCCGACCATTGGCCCATCATGACACTCCG